>JAJYVN010000304.1 GCA_021791995.1 Bacillota bacterium | reverse complement strand
GTTGTAGGCTCGTCGTACTTGCAGCCCTGTTCTTCGAATCTGGCCCGCCACCACTCTCCGCTCTGGAGATTGATGTGGTCGGTTCCGCCTTGACCAGGAGGGGCGGCTGAAAACACGACAATCTGGCCTGCTTGGATCGTCGTCCGAACCAACATCTTCGCGCTCTGTTGCGGTATGTGTTCACCCACTTCGAGGCAAAGCGCTAGATCCATACACCCGAATGGCCAATATCCGGTCCGGAAGTCGAGAACACGAAACGTCACCGAAGGCAAGAGAAAGTGGGCAGCCGCGGCGCTGCCGTCTGCTGCAACAACGTCCATGCCGCGCAAGGCCAATGCGTTCGCATAGAGGCCAGGACCGCAGCCGACGTCAGCACAACTACGGGCTTCCGGGAACATTTCAAGAATGCAAGCGATAGTCCCGTCAACTGCATCCCTAGGAGTCTCCTCTACCCACTCCGTGAACAGCCGAGTCGTGTAGACCTCTGACGGACCGGCCCCCTTTGCTTGGCTTGGAGGGGTCAAACGTCCATAGGTTCGATAGCATCGCCACGCACTCCGTAGACTTCCCCTGAAACCCTTAGGAAGACACTGAAGTACACGAAACCGAAGGGCTTTCCGCGTCACGGCACCACGCCTCCCAGTTTGATCCATAGCATCTTGACTCTGCTGCGCATCAGACGGACGCACCTCGCATCACCGCACATGCCATATCAGCATCGACCCTCATATACCTGAAAACACGCCGCTCGGCTGCGCGAAGGCTTTCTCGAATAAGGCCCAGGGCGCACCAGATCCACATCGCTCCAGGTGCGTTCAGCCACCAGTGGGGCCCGTGTTTAAACGGCCGCCGTTTAGCCTGGCGTAGCGCCATCACGAGTTCCGGCCACCGACCCTGCCGGCGCAGGTCGCCAACAACGTCAAGAAGAGCACTGCCACTCAACACTTCTAACATAGCATTGGTTCCCTCATCTTCACACCGATCAGCCCTATTCAGGATCGCGGACTCGATATCGAGTTCGCGTGGCGCACTGGCCAGTGTCCTAGCCACCTCAGCCCACATAGCCACGCGCACCACTCCTTGAGCGGTGGCACTACCCGTGTGTCGTCGATATCGCAGCAGAACATCAGGCATCATCGCGAGACGACTACCCGCCGCAACTGCCCGGAGCCACAGATCATAGTCTTCGGCCGCTCGCATGCGGTCTCGATACCCACCTGCACCCGTCACCAGACCCTTTCTCATCATAACCCCTGGATGCACCACGCAATTCGTTTCGTACAACAAGGTTCGCACGAACTCAGGGTCTCCCAGCGTCGAATCCCACCGCGTTAGGCCCAGGCACCGGTTGCCGGCATCTATGATCATCGCTCTACACCATACCAGGTCCAACCCGGCGCCATTAAGCACCGCCCACTGACGACCCAATCGGTCGGGCTCACACACGTCGTCGGCATCCATGCGCGCCAGGTAGTCTCCCCTTGCAGCCGACACCCCAGCGTTTAGCGCGGCGACAATGCCCCGACTTTCACTATGTCGCACCACCTGGACTGCCGGAAGCACCTTCAGGAACTCACCGCACTGCTCAAGTGCGCCATCCGTCGATCCATCGTCCACCACGACCAATTCGAAGTTCCGCCATTCCTGGCGGCCCAAGCTCTCGACGGCTGATGAGAGATATCTCCCGCCATTGCGCACTGGCAATATGACGGACACGAGCGGCTCAGACACTGGGCAAACCCCCTCCCTGCACGACTCTACCACGCAACACTCGGCAATAGACATCGTACATCCCGTGAGCCATCTCCACGTGACTACGAACCGGAGAGCATCGAATTAGCGTGCGGTCCATAGAAAGCGCCCGCAACAGCTCCTTGGAAAAGCGTTGAACAAACGCCCGGCCATGTCTAACATACGACGCTCCGGGCCAGTCTCCCAACGCCTCTCTGGTTCCGGGTAGGTCCGCACAAACCACTGGAACCCCCATTGCACGTGCCTCCATGCACACCGCGGGCACGCCCTCATAGCGAGAAGGAAGCGCCATTACATGCGCGACGCATATCTCACGCAGCGCATCACGCTGATACCCACAGAACTCGACTAGATCCGCAATATCCAACCGCCGAGCCAGCGCGACGAGAGCCCCGCGCGAGGGGCCGTCCCCGAGCAACCGCACCCGCAGCTGCTTTCGGTAGACGGTTCGGAGCAACGTTATACTCCGCAAGAGTAAATCCTGGCCCTTTTGTCGGTTGGCAAGGCGAGCCGGGCAAACGATCACGCCGTCCTGAACTGCGCCCTCTTGGCATCGCACGGGCATGATCCCCAGCGGAACCACCACTCCAGGAAACCTTGCGAGACTTTGCCACTGAACCAGGGCGTCTGGACCGATACAGACAATCTGCTTGTAGGATGCGAATGTGTTCGCGAGAAGCCTCGCCCGGATGCGCCGCCAACCTTGCGGCGCTACATGAAACGTTGCAACCGACGGTGCGCGCAGATGGGAACACATCCTGGCGCTGGGTACGGAGCAATTGACATGCACGAGGTCATATGTGTCAAGAAGGCGTGTAGATGCAATTTGTACCGGTTCACAAAAATCACACCGCTCCTGAGGTTTCAGGAGCACTGTCGCATTCGTCGCAAACATACCGATTTCGCAATTACCCAGGTCCTTCAGGCCTGATCCCAGAGCACACAGATATTGCTCTCCGCCCCCGAAGGTGTTGTTAGTCGCAACAAGTGCAATCCGCATAATCCATCCCCTCGGCACGGATTTCGAACCGACGTCAACGGCCATCCATAGCGTGCGCCCGGGAGCCGCCATCCGCTGCGGCGATCTTGTACGCGGTGAGAAGTCCGGAAGCAGAGGCGCGTCCAACAGGGCGGACATCGCACTGACCACTTCGCGGACGCGGCTCCACGCGAAGTGCCTCTATTAATGCATCCGCGATCGCGCCCCGGTCGCCGGGGGCGCACCAATAGATCGAATGCTCAGGCTTCGCACGCTCAAGGAAGGGCGAAAGCCTGGTTGCAACAATCGCCAGGTCGCGCAACAGGGCGTCATCAAAAGGCAGACCGTATCCCTCGGCGTATGATGTACACAGGTACACGGATGCTCGGTCCCACCACCCTTTGAGGCTCTCATCCGAGACATATCCCAGGATCCGAACTTGGTCCTGCAACCCGCACGCCCTAATGACCCCTCTAACCTCCCGCAGGTACCGCCTATCACGGGTGGATCCACACAGTACAAGTTGCGCCCCATCGATCTCCCTCACAGCTGTCGCAAAGGCAACCACTGCATCCGTTATTCCTTTGGAGGGGACAACAGCACCGACCATCAGTACGACCGGTGCTTCGCCCGCAAGCTGCCTTGGTATACTACGAACACAAATAGAACTGGGGGGCGCAATATGCCGAATCTTATCGCGAGAAATCCCCCTGCGCATCAAGCTACCCGCCGTGGCCTCTGACACCGTCACAACAATCTCGGCCCGCCGCGCTCGCTTCAACATCAGCCATTGGGCCACTCTACTCGTCGCGGAATACAACGCGGGATGATCCAGCGCTGCAGTGTCGTGTATCGTTGCGACGTAACGACCCCGCCCTCCCACACCATGTACGTCGGTTTCATGGATCACATCCACCGGACCAACCCACCGCTCCACGCGTGGCCAGCGCAATCCTGCCGACCACATCCAACGCACAGCCCTACCCCATTGGCCTCCAGGTAGTATCGCTACTTCGCACC
>JAJYVN010000303.1 GCA_021791995.1 Bacillota bacterium | reverse complement strand
GAGGAGCGGTCGGACAGGCTCAGGGGACGGTACAGCACACCCCGCGGCGCCGCCAAAGGGCTATCGACGCCCCCGGTCGTTGATCGAGCGACCGTCCGGATGGGCCGTACCCCCACGCCATCGCAATTTCAGCAACGCGCCAGGGGCCGCACGGACGTTGTGGCGACGCCAATCAGCGGACTATGATAGCCGTGTGCTGGCGGGGCTTCGTGCTGTCACCCCTGCCGGCGCCTGACAGGAGGCACATGCCGCCATACCGGCGATCGACAGGGCCAGGCGGTCCGCCCGCGCCCACAACCATCTACGATGTGGCCCGCGCCGCCCGGGTGTCCCCGGCGACCGTGTCGCGGGTGGTGGGTGGCCATGTCCAAGTTTCGCCCTCGCTGACGAGGCGCGTCCAGCAGGCGGCCGCAAAGCTGGGATATACACCGAACCGCGTGGCGCGAAGCTTGCGAAGGCGGGATTCATCGCTTCTCGCGCTGATCATCTCCGATATCGAGAACCCCTTTTTCACGTCATTGGTTCGCGGGGTGGACAGCCTCGCGCGGGGTTTCGGCCTCTCGGTGGTGCTCTTGAACACCGACGAGAGCCTGGACGAGGAACGCAGGCTGGTCGCTGTGGCAGCCGCGGAGCGGATGGCTGGGGTCATCATCTCTCCGATCTCCGAACGTGAGTCGCAGATCGAACCGCTGCTGCGCCACCGCCAGCCCGTGGTCTCGATTGACCGCCGCCTTCGATCCACCTCGATCGACTCAGTCACCGTAACCAATGTCAAAGGTGCCGACGAGGCGACGACCCATCTGATCAGCGAGGGCTATCGACGTGTGGCCTGCGTCATCGGCCCTCTGTACACCAGTACCTACAGCGACCGACTGCTTGGGTATCGCCGCGCGCTGGACCGCGCGGGCCGCCGCTTCGAGCCCGAGCTGGTGCAGGACGGCGGGCTCAAGGAGGACAGCGGATATGCAGCGGTCCGCCGGCTCTTCGAACTCCGGCGTCCTCCCGATGCCATCCTCACGACCAACAGCCTTCAGGGGATAGGGGCATTGGCGTCGCTCGCTGACCTTGGTCTCTCGCCGGGACCCAAGCTCGGCTTCGTGACCTTTGACGACATGCCGTGGACCCGTCTCGTCTCACCGGCTGTGACGGCGGTTGCGCAACCGAACTATCGGGTCGGGGAGGCAGCTGTCACCCTCCTCACCAAGCGGGCTGCGGACCCAGAGCGCAAGGTCCAGTCGATCGCTCTCAGCACCGACCTGCACATCCGGGCCAGCTCCCTGCGGAGACCGTTACCCCGCCTCGCCGAGGGGTGATCGACGGCCTCTCGACACCATCCGCGGGTCACGCGCGACGGTGTGCGCGGCAGCGGCCAATCGGCAGCTCAGCGTCCGAGCGATGGAGGGCAGAGCCGCGAGGGCCGTCCAACGGGGACCCCGTGGGTGGGCGGTCCAGGCGCCGCAGCTCGGAGCCCGCACCTCCATCCGGCCTACGCTGTGGCGACTGGCGCAACGATCTGGACCTTCAGCCCGGCGCCCTTGCGGGCGGCGGCCAGTGCGGCATCAAACTCCTCGAGAGGAAACCGATGCGTGACCAGCGCCTGCGCATTGATCATGCCGTGCGCCACGAGATCCAGGGCTCGCCCGTAGCTGCCAAGGACGGCCATGGAGCCGACCAGGGTGATCTCCTCGTTGTACACGCGGAAGGGCTCCACCGCGATCAGTGATCCGGCCGGTGCCACGCCAAAGATCAGGACGCTCCCTCCCTTGCGCACCGCTCCGATCCCCTCCTGGAGGACGGCCGGCACGCCGGTCGCGTCGACCACCCTGTCGAAGCGCGACCCGTCCGCGCACACGGCGGCCACCGACTCCGCGACGTCCTGGAAGCCCATCTCCCCCGCGCGGCGCAGACGTCCCTCATTCACATCCACCAGCGCCACGCGCACAGCTCCGCTGGCTTGGATCAGCTCGGCCATGATCAGCCCCATGGTGCCCGCCCCGCACACCAGGACCTCGTCGCCAACTGTGACCGGGAATCGATCCAGAGCGTGCACAGCGCAGCTGACGGGCTCGATCAGGGCGGCAGCCTCGAAGCTCATGCTCGCGGGCACGGGATAGACGTTGCGACGCGGTACCGACACCGACTGTGCCATGGCGCCGTCACGCGTATCCCCGATCGCCCCCCACCTGTCGCAGAGATTCCCGCGACCCACTCGACAGAATCGACATGCGCCGCAGAAGAGAGACGGGTCGATTCCCACCCGCGTACCGGGCGCAATGTCGTCGATCGCGCCGCCGACCCGCACCACCGTCCCGGCCGCTTCGTGCCCGGGAACGATTGGATAGGGGGCCGGTGGGAACTCGCCGTCCACGATGTGAAGGTCGGTTCCGCACACACCGCAGGCGGCGACTTCCACAACAACCTCGTCCGGAGCGGGCGCAGGGTCTTCGACACGCACGAGCGACACAGCGCCCGGCCTCTCAATCCGAACAGCGAGCATGTCTCGACCCTCCAGGCTTCAGCGCCACCACGACCTGCAACGGACACTACCTAGGCTGTGACGCGTGTCACGGGCTCGCGTGCAGCCCATTCGTACACCGACCTCGCCATCAACGACCGCTCGTTCTCGGCACGCCGCCGGAACACCATCTGGCGCTGCAGCATCACGTCCTGATCCTCGGGCGCTGCCACGGCGGCGGTCTGCGCCAGATGGCAGGCCACTCGCAGGCTTCCGCCCTGCGCAAGCTCCCACGCCCGCCTGGCCAGGACCTGAGCACCCCCGGCGAGCGCGGCCAGCTCTCGGGCCAGCTCGGCTTCGGGAGCAGGCTTGAGCCACGCCGGATCGCCTCCGTACCATCCCCCGTAGAGGCGCCACACGTTGCGCACAA
Organism: Bacillota bacterium; assembly: GCA_021791995.1. Classification (GTDB taxonomy): domain Bacteria; phylum Bacillota; class Sulfobacillia; order RBS10-35; family JAJYVN01; genus JAJYVN01. Next base: position 882 of record JAJYVN010000303.1, on the reverse strand, counting down.
CGAACTCCGCGTCATCAAACACCGGCCGGAGATACGGGCGGTCAAACAGGTCTTCCGGAGCCTGCACCGTGTGAATGATGGTGTCCAGCGTGGCGCCTCGATTCATCAGATCGAGGGTCTGGTCGTGCAAGCTCTCGAGATAGCGAGCCACCTCGTTCAGCGCCTCCCGCACCCGCGCTTCCCCGAATATCGGATACCCATGCCCCGGGAGGAGCAGCACCGCACCGAGAGTGGCCATCTCCCGCAGGGCCATCGCCCACTCCAGGGCGTATCGCTGCGACTTGTGTGGGTTGCCGGCGTTTGGGGCCACCCACATGAAGAAGTCCCCGCAGCAGAGCACCCGTTGCTGGGGCAGCCATGTCCACGTCTGATCGTCAGTCTCGCCCCTGCCGTGGTGAAGCTCAAACACGGTCCCGCCGATCTCCAACCTCATGCCGCCGCGTCCAAAGCATGTATCCGGCTCACGAAAGTCGGTCGGCCACGTGATGCTGGGATCTTGAAATTGCCGCCGATTCACGAAGGCATTGTATTCCGCGCTGCGTCGATACTTGGCAAAGCGATCGAGGACCGCTTCGTGTGCATACACCCGAGGGCGTGGCAGGCCGCGCTCATCCGCATCACTGTCGAGCACCGCGGCTCCGCCGACGTGGTCAGGATGTCCGTGGCTGAACACAACCGTGTCCACCCGATCAGGACACCAGCGGTGCAGGGCCGTCACCATCTCGGCGGCCGAGACCTTCTCTCCCGTGTCCACGAGGACCACGCCGGCATCCGTCTGGATGGCGCTCACATCGCTCCTTGCCAGCCAGAACCCCACGCCCGGGGCCACGCTGAACCATCCATCCTCGCGCAAACGGCGCATGTGGTCAGCCTCCCCGGGAG
>JAJYVN010000302.1 GCA_021791995.1 Bacillota bacterium | reverse complement strand
TAAACTGTGCGAACAGAGATGCCCAACCGTTTTGCGGCTTGCCCTGTCGAGAGCATCTGTTCCCTTATCATAGGGTCATCATCCGATCACCGGCGCGTAATGTCAAGCGTCGATGTCTACTCGCAACGAAGCGCAGATTCATGCCGCAACGAGTGCAACAAACGCTGACATCGGTGCGCCGGTACCGGTCGTAGCACTGCGGTGCGCCATACAGGACCTCCCCCATGGCGCACCGGGAAGCGGGGCATGGTGCCTGAAGTTGTGTGGATCTTTGATCACACAGGTTTGCTCAATGACTTCAACACGTCACCACACACCCTACAGAACCGCTGCCGCGATCCGGGCACGCCTTTGATGGTAGCGGTGGGTGACAGCCCTCTCCCGCAGAGCGTTGTAGAACTATAGGGCGCATTTCTAAGATGCACGAGCCCCGTGGATGAACGCAGGTATCCGTGGGGCCAGGTTCGGGGCGAGGACGTGCGGACGAGTTCGTCCAGGTGGGGGGTGTGGGCAGCAGGGTTTTCCACATGCCCCCGGACGTCCCCACGCCACCCGTCCGGATTGGAGATCGCGATGTGCGGCCGGTTCGCCGCGGTTCGCCCTCCGATCGATTCATGCATTCGGCAGGGAGGGGCCTTCTTCTACCGATGGCCCTTGCCCCGGCAGGACTTCTCCCGCGGGGCGCCAATGGGAGTTCTCACAGACGACGCACAACGGGGAGGGCAGGCCGACGTCAGCGCCGGAGGACGAGCGCAAGGGGCCCAGCATCGCGGTCTTGCGTGATCTGCTTGCGAGGCTACGGCACAATTGGGTGCTCGCGGGCGGGCATGTGTTGCTCGTGGTGCTCCTCGTTCTGCTGACGGGCACAGCACTCTTTGCGCGGACCGAACACATCGGCTACTTTCAAGCCTTTTACTGGGCGGTAACGACCGCCTCTACGGTGGGGTACGGCGATGTCGTTCCGACCAATACGCGCGCCAAGTTGGTGGCCATCGGCATGATGGTGCTGGCGGTTCCGCTCCTGGGTCTGTCGCTGGCGGACATCGCATCCGGCCTGGTGGAGGGCCGTCTGAAGAAGGTGCTCGGTATGAGCGTGAAGGCGTGGGCGTCGGATTTTATTCTGGTGCTCGGTTGGTCGGGCGTCGCGGCCGCTGCCGTGCAGAATCTGTTGGAACGCGGGAACAGCGTGATGGTGCTCGCGGACGTAGAGACAACCGGGTTCGACGATCCTTCGTTTCGGTTTCTGCACGGCGACCCGAGCGACGAGTCCACGCTGGAGCGGATGCACCCCGAGCGGGCACGCGCGGCCATGCTCTGTCACGACCACGACGGTGATCTTTTGGTGGCGGCGATTGCCTTGCATCGTATCGCTCCCGAACTCCCCATCCTGGCAGTCCCTGCGCGTCGGAGCACATCGCATGCCCTGCGCGAACTGGGTATCCTTACAAGCTGCCCGAGCACGGAACTCCTTGGGTATGTTCTGTCGCGTGGCAGTGAGGCACCGCACGCCGGTGCCTTGATCTGGCAGCTGGTCTCGGACAGTAACCACATCGTTCAGGAGAGTGCCCCGACGCGGGAGGAGGTTGGACGGCTCTTGAGCCTGGTGCGCGCAGGCAGGGCCGAGCGGGGCGAACTCGTTCTCGGGCTTTTGGAGGACGGGGAGGTTCGCTTTGCTCTGGAGGAGACAACGGTTCGCGCGGAGGACCGGCTCTTGCTCCTCCGCAGTCTACATCACCAAACTCGCCATCATTGAGCCGCTACGACCCCCAACTGGCAGCGATCTTTTTGTAGTTTGCCAGCGCCAGGCTGGGGGTTCCGTTGCTTCGAAACAGCCCATAGTCTGCCGTCCCCGCAGACTGCAAGTTATACCAGACGAGAGCGTGCACGTATGGTGTCTTTTCGGCCACGCCGAGCGCCGTCGCCAAATTTTCGGCCTTGTCGCTCGAGCCCACCTGATGGGAGTTCCAGCCCACCTCCGTCAGAAAGGTGGGAACGTTCTTCATCCCGAAGGCGATGGGAACCTCATGCACCCAGTTTAAATACTCCTGGACTTGGCTCTGTGTTACGAGCGAACCGGCCACTCCGCCCTGCGCGATATACAGGTGTTGACCGACGGCATCCAGAGGATAGGGGCTAACTTTCTGTGCTTGCCAACACTCAAAGACGCTCTGCAGGTAGTTGGCACCACTGTTGGCTGCACTGTAGACTCCACCGTATGCGCCCCCGAGAAGCCCCGCTGAGACGATCACCACGTTTAGGTGATCGACGGCCACCGCCTGGTGGTACGTTTCCTGCAAGAGCGCTGCATAGTTGTTCGGATACATGAACGTTCCACCGGTGTCCACCCCGTCATTTTCCTGCGTGGATGCGTTTGGCTCATTCCAGATCTCCCAATACTGGACTTGACCCTGGAAGTGCTTCATGATGGCGGCCGCCGTTGTTGCGAACTGCTCGGTATAGGCATTGGCACCGCTTGTGAGCCTGCCAGTCGCCCCGTTAACAGTCCAGGCGGACTGCCCCCCGGGGACGGTGGTGTAGTCGATCAGGCCGAGCACCTGCACATGCTGCGCGGCCAGGTTTGCGATGACCTGCCCGTAGTCCTCATAGAAGGCCGCGGATGTTTGATTAAAGAAAGGGGTGGTACGAAACTCCACCCGTGCCAGCCCGGCCCCGGTCGAGTGAACCAGTGCCGCTTCCGTGGGAGTCATGCTCACAAGGGCCGGAGGGCCCTGTACCACCCAACCCACGTTGACACCCAGCGGCAGCCGAGGGTCGGATGGCTTGCTCGCGCACCCTACGAGAAGCAGTGCGGCGAAGACTGTCGATAGCACCAACCGGCTCCGTTCGCGCATCAGGGACTCACCTCTCTTATCCGACTGCCGGACCGCATGCGGGCCGGGATAGAGGAACGATGAGGCATTGCCCAGGGGCCATTACGGCCACGGGAAGATAGGGGGCCCGCTCGTAAACATAGTCCACAAAGTTTCCTGGCTGCTCATCGTTGCGGCGGTAGAAGAGATCATAGTGAAGCGGCACGGTGAGTGCGGGGCCCAGGCGCATGGCAAGCTCCGCGGCTTCGCGGAAGGTGAAGTTTCCTAGTACGTTGCGTTTACGGCGGAAGTAGTCGCGACCATTGATCGGGAGCATGGCCAGCGATAGTCGCTGAACCAGGGGCAATAGGGTTGCCACCAATTCGTCGCAGGCTACCGTATCCCCAGCATGATACAGCACACCCTCCCCGATCGCCGCGAGGTAGCCGGTAAAGTGGTGACCGTTCTCCGGGTCATAGTCGACCTCCTCGTGGGCGGCTGGTACCGGTGTGATGCGCCAGGGACCGATCGAGATTTCCTCGCCGGTGCGCGGCTGCCGGATCCGCTCCGCGGGGACTCCGGCGCTCTGCAGCCGTGGCCCGCATACCGGTGGGGCAACAAAGATCGCCTGCGGGGATGCGGTCGCGATTCCCGCACAGCTGGCTGGGTCGAGATGGTCACTGTGCTCGTGGGGGATGAGCACGATGGCGGCGGCCACCGCGACGAGACCGGCGAAGCTGGCGTAGAAGCCGGGGGCCTCCCAGATACCGCGGTGCAGCGAGTGGCGGGCCCCGAAGGCGTCACCGAAGGCATAGGAGGTCGCGAGCGTCACCGATGCTGCCCCGATGATCGAGGCGTTGAGGAGGATGACGGCGTAGAGGGAGCCCGCGATGCCGCCGACGTAGTGAGCGAGGCCGTGTGCGACTTCGGCTGCGTTTCTGAAATGCCCGGCGAGCGGGGTGCCGGTG
>JAJYVN010000301.1 GCA_021791995.1 Bacillota bacterium | reverse complement strand
AGGGGTCGACTCCTTCTCCGCAAGGGGAGAAGGAACCAAGGGCAACCGGCGCAAGCCGGATTGGGGCGGCACGAACAACGATTGTCTCGTTTGTCAGGCAAATCAGGAAGCGGTTGACACCACCGAATGCCACCAGCCCCCGAGATGAAAGTGCGACGGCGCCGATTCACGGCTGAACACAAGCTGGGGATCGTGCGCGAAGCAGACGCTTGCGCTCCAGGAGAGGTGGCAGGTCTCTTGCGCCGGGAACGGCTCTACAGACGCCAACCCTTGCGCTTGGTTCATTGCAGAAGGCCTCGGCATGGGTAGAAGTGTTTCACGGGGCATCGGGAGCAGTTCGTTCAGCATTCGGCAAATCGTGTCGGTTTCCGTTGAGTGCGGTGGTGGAGCCAACTGGGTTCGTGTCGGTCCGCTCGGTCCCGTGCGGCCGAAAACTCACATTGGGAAGCGCGGCCACTGCAGCCCCTCGCACTGCTGCGCCATCGATGTCCTGCGCTTGGAGAGCGGCTGTGGTCAGCCCCCGCTGCGCCAGCCCCCGACGCAGAGCTGGGAGAAACAGATGGGCGCTCTTCGCCAGGCGTCCGCCCACGACGACCGCATCCGCTGCGAAATCCAACACGATGGGGGCGAGGGCGTCGGCCATGACCTCCCCAAAACGTACAAATACTGCTGCGGCAACTGGATCCATCGATGCGCGCGCAGCGAGGTCGGCCGCATCGAGATCCGTGCTTGCAGGCTGGGCGGATGCCCAGAGGTGGAGAAGACCCCGGCGAGACAGAACCTCATCCAGGGTGCTGCCCTTGTATGGCAGGGAATAAAGCCAACCGTGAGGCGGTAGTCCCTGCCCTTCGGTGACTACGGCCCCATCCACAAGAAACACGGAGCCACACCCGGTACCAAGCGTGACGCAGAGGACACGACGGAGGCCGCGTGCTGCACCGAAGTGGGCCTCACCCAACCCGAAGGCGACGGCGTCGTTGAGAAAGCGCAGGGGGGTGTCTGTCCCAAGGTGAAGGACTCGATGTAGATCTCTGGTCAGGTCACGGCCGTAGAGGTCGTCATACTTGCCCAAACCACGGATCTGACTGATGCCCCGCACATAGTCGAAGGGGCCTGGAAAGGCGAGTCCGACAGCGCGCGGTCCCGCCTGGATCAGTTCTTTCAGCGCGCGACCAAAGTGGCCCAGAATGACATGGGCAGATTTCGTGCTCTCAGGATCAAAGATGCGAAAAGTCCCCGGCACCACCTCTCCGTCGGCCGTGATCAGGGCCGCCTTGACGCTGGTCCCGCCAACATCCACACCCAGAGCGAACCCATCTTCGGCCACGGCTTTCCCCTCATTGCTTGAGATAGGCCTTGACGACTTGACAAGCACCACCGATCGCCTGGAGACGGTAGCGCCCAAACTGAGCAGGGATAAGGAATGTCTCCAGGTAGTGCTGCGGGATACGAACGGTGGGGTCCTCCTCCGAGACGATCTCCACGCCGGATCCCGCGACGACCGTCAGAATGTGAAACGACGAACGGGTGTCATCCAAAACAGTTCCCTCAATGTCAAGCCGGTTGATCCCATAGAAGGTGAGGGGCGAACTGCCAATGTGGGTTTCGCTCCCGCCCGTCTCCCGGCGAAGCAGGACGGGCGCTGGCATGAGATTTCGCTTGACCCAATCGGTTGTGCGCGCAAAGTCGAGGACATCGAACCCAAAGGATGCGTTGATCGGCCTCGGCTTGCCCGAAAGGTCTGGTCTTAGGTAGTCGTAGAGCTTGAACGTGTACCAGTACGGTGTGGCACTGATCTCGAGCACCAGGTTATTGGCTCCGCTGCAGTGGATGGTGCCCGATGGAATCAGGAAGAGGTCCCCGGGAACGGTGTCCCAGGCATTGAGATAGTCTGCGATCTCAAACGGTACCGCGTGTTGCTCCGCCTTCTCCACGGCGTCTTGGAAGACCTGACGCGAGATGGACTCGCGAAAGCCCAGGTAGACTTTGGCACCGGACCGGTTTTCGACGATGTAGTAAGACTCATCCTGCCCGATGGGTTCGTTGAAATGCTCGTGGATGTACGCGGCATGGGGATGTACCTGGCAGCTGAGATTCGTTCCACCCATGGTATCGAGGTAGTTGAAGCGAATGGGGAAGTACTCCCCAAACCAGGATACCGCTTGCGCCCCCATGACGGCACCGGCTTGTTCAGACATCAGCAGGGAAAAGGGAACGGTAATCGACCGGTCGCGCAACCCGATGCACACTGCGTTCTCCGGTGCAACGATCTCGAAGTCCCATGCGCAGTTGGGCCAGTCCGGACTGATCCCCGCGACGGCCTGGAGCCGGTGGCCTCCCCAGACACCTGGCATGAAGAAGGGAGTACAGCGGAACGGTCGGCAGCTCAGGGCGCGCAGGAGTGCGCATAAATCGGAGCGATGCACCCAGCGGGGTTCGTCGGCGTGCAGGCTGATGTAGTAGTCGATGGTCGAAAGAACGGAGCGCCGGTGCGTCTCGAGAAGCGGCCACTCGACATAATAAGCGATCTTGTACGGGTCGGCCCCCGAAAGGCCTCCCATCGAACCGATCCGTCCAGCGTTCTGCGCGGCAATGATGTCCGGACGCGGAAGGTCACAGAACAAGCACACATCGGCCACCCTAGCAGCCTCGGGTGAGATGGCGTTCGGGCCAACCAAGAACACGACGTCCACGTCCGTGTGTTGGGCGAATTCCTGGGTGAGTGCAGCAAAGGCAGACGGATCGAAGTAATCGGCCAGTGGCCGTTGGCACACTCGACCGAAGACAGGATTGTCGGTCAACCACGCCTGAAAGTGGTGCTGGAGGGTCTCTGGGTGTTGAAGCGCTTGTTCTGTGGAGAGAGTGCGATATCGATCCGGGTCCAGTGAGGATGCGAGTTCGGCGACGACGCGTTCCCAGTTGGTACCCCACATGCCATCGATGGCGATGCGAACAGGACCGTTGGCCGTCTTCGTGGCGAGATGAGCGCCCAGGTCCTTGAGATCGTCACCGATGGTGGTGGTGGGACAGAGGGCTGGATCTACCTGATTCACCGGGTTACTGCGCATGGTTCCTCCGCTTCAAAAAGTCAGGCTAGCGCAGGGCCTTGCTCCTTCATGTTCGTAAGTGGTCCCGGCCCAAGGCGCCGGAGAACACGCGGGCGGACACGAGTAGAATGCTCCCTTTTAGCGCAAGTACACGGCTGTAACGCCCAGGATAGCGCACACCGTCTCCAGTTCGCTGGCCCAGTCCCCGTACACGGCATGGATGTGGTTACTCCCATACTGAGACAAAAAGGTGTCGGCAGAGCAGTCCAGCTGAGCAAAGGCGTGAGGCCATTCATACGTTGTCTCGTGCATCAGGGCCTCGTTTTCTTCCGCTCCGAACCGCACAAAGCGCCCCCGCACAATCGCCATCCAATACTGGCCACCTTTGCGTGCGAGCCGCGCAAAGGTGGCTTCACCGGACGCAGCGAGGTGGTGCACCGAAGCGCCACCCGCTGGGAAGTAGAAACCCTCCGGATAGAGGTGCACCTGCCGCAGGTTCTCGAACGCATCGTCGCTGTGGGCGGCAAAATAGGTAGCGTGTTCACCAGAGTTCACGAGATCGAATACCCCAAGATCACGGTGAAAGTGACGGACATCGGCGAACAGAACAGGCGTGCCGGTCAGGTGCTTGCAGATTTCCATGGTGAGGGCCCCATCCATGTCGGCCTCCGTCGCACAGACGATGATGGGCTTCGGTCCCTCCCAATCGTATGGGTCGTTGAGGAAGGCTTCTGGCA
>JAJYVN010000300.1 GCA_021791995.1 Bacillota bacterium | reverse complement strand
GGCGGCAGAGGTTGAGCGTACCCTGCACGCCAAGGGTTTCCCGCATCTGCGCGTGCGCGTCCACGGGCCGCATCTCATCATCTACACCGAGGATGAGGATGGGCCCTGGAATCGCGCGCGTCTCACCTCCCTGCCAGGCGGCCAATACCAACTCGGTATGGCCGATCGTCGGGGTAGGTGGGAGCCGACGCCTTTCGAAGGAACATGGAACGAACTCCTGACCACGCTCGTGAACGACTTCGCATTCGTGCTGACGCCTTCTTAACGGAATGACGCGCCGATTCCAGGCCATAGACCCCCGAATTTATGAGATTTGCCACTAGGCCGTCTTCATCGGTCGTTGACGGCCTTTGCATCTCCTGCTAGACTCATGCTGCGCGATGCGAAGGAGAAGTAGGCGGTTCGGTACCGGTCAAGCGAGTTGGGGCGGGTGGAAGCCCAGCACCGGTGGTCCGCCGAATGGCCCTTCAAGCGACCGACCGAAAGGTTCGGCGTCTAGCCTACGATAGAGGGCTACGGTATCCGATTCCGCCGTTGGCGGGTGAGGTACCTTGAGAGTAGTGGGTAGGCTTGGTGCCTGCCCAAAGGGTGGCACCGCGATCCTCTCGCCCCGTCTGGGACGAGGGGTTTTTCTTTTTCATGCGGCAGCGGGGGTGGTGTGGTGGTGTTGCGTCCAGGCCTGGAGGAGTTTGAGCAGGTAGCGCGACCAGGTACCGTCGTCCCCGTGGTCTGGGAGGACGTCGTGGATCTGGATACCCCCATCACCCTGTACTACAAGCTGCGCGGCTTGGGTGCGGCCTACCTCCTGGAAAGCGCGGAACAAGGCGGGCGCGTGGGCCGGTTCTCCTTCATCGGGATCCATCCCTTCGCGGGTATGGAGGCCACGCTCGCGAAGGGTGCCACTTCTGTGCGGATGTGGGATGATCATGGGGAGCAAACCTCTGCGGTGCGTCCAACGGATGCGTTGCGGGCCATGTTGGCGCAGTATCACCCTTCCCCGTCGAATGTCGAGGTGCCGCCCTTCTGGGGGGGAGCGGTCGGTTTCTTTGGCTACGAGGTGATCCACAGTCTGGAATGCATCCCCTGGCCGGAGGAGTCATCGCCTTGGCCCGCGGCTGCCTTCATGTTGGCGGAGGATGTGGTGGTGATTGACCACTTCCACCACCGCATCCGAATCATCCATTCAGCCCGGATCGGCGGGGATGCGCGGACCGCGTATCATCGGGCCGTTTCGTCCATCTCCGAGATTCGGCAGCACCTGGCAGGTCGTGGGGACACCCCGCCGGTTGCACCGAGCCGTGTCACAGGTGCCGACCCACTGCACGGGTTTCGCTCCAACACCGAGCGATCTGCGTACGAAGCGATGGTTCGTTCGGCCAAGGAGCATATTCGCCGGGGAGACATCTTCCAGGTGGTGTTGAGTCAGCGCTTCACGCGCAGCTTTGGAGGGGATCCGCTCCAGGTGTATCGTTTCCTGCGCAGCGCCAACCCGTCCCCCTACATGTTCTATCTGGACTTTGGCCGTTACCAATTGGTCGGTGCCTCCCCCGAAATGCTTTTGCGCGTGCAAGCAGGGACGGTAGAGACGCGCCCCATCGCTGGCACGCGCCGCCGCGGGCGTGATGCGGGCGAGGACGAGGCGTTGGAAGCGGAGCTTGGCGCGGATCCCAAGGAGCGGGCGGAACACGTGATGCTGGTCGATCTCGGGCGTAATGACTTAGGGCGAGTCGCCGAGCCCGGTACCGTTCGGGTGCCTGTCCAAATGGTCGTGGAGCGCTTTTCAACGGTCATGCACCTGGTGTCAGAGGTCAGGGGGCAATTGCGGACTGGAATGGATGCGATCGCCGCCTTGGAGGCGTGCTTTCCGGCGGGGACCCTGTCGGGCGCACCTAAGGTTCGGGCGATGGAGATCATCTCGGAACTCGAGGGACGGTGTCGCGGGATGTATGGGGGGGCGGTTGCCTACTTCGGCTTTGACGGCAACGCGGACACCGCGATCATCATCCGTTCCGCCGCAGTAGGTGATGGCACCGTCGTGGTGCAGGCGGGTGCCGGGATTGTCGCGGACTCGGTCCCTGAGCGGGAGTATCAGGAGTGCATCGATAAGGCATCGAGCGTGTTGGTGGCGGTCGAAGCGGCCGATGGGGGGCGGTAGGGCCTTGGTGCTCATGATCGACAACTACGACTCTTTCACCTATAACCTGGTACAGTATGTTGCGGAGTTTGGTGTTCCGGTAGAAGTGCGGCGCAACGACCAGATTACGGTGCTGGAGGTGATCGCACTGGAACCGGCAGCGATCATCGTCTCACCCGGACCGGGCCGCCCGGAGGATGCCGGGATCTGCATCCCATTGATCCGTACGGTGGGTCCACGTATCCCGTTGCTCGGTGTCTGTCTCGGCCATCAGGCGATTGCCTGTGCCTTTGGCGGTACGGTTATCGGCGCTCCGACGCTGATGCACGGCAAGACGTCGATGGTTCGTCACAGGGGCGGTGATCTGTACCGCGGGATACCAAGTCCGTTCGTCGCGACGCGCTACCACTCCCTCTGTGTTGACCGGAGAGACCTCCCGCTGGATCTGGAGATCACCGCTGAAAGCCCCGATGATGGGGTGATCATGGGGCTCCGCCATCGCCAATTTCCCGTCGAGGGCGTGCAGTTCCACCCAGAGTCGATCCTGACGGAACACGGGAAAGACATGCTTGGCAATTTTCTGCGCATGGCAAGCGTTCTGCCGAAGGAGGTGCCAGCCCTTTGAAGGAGCTTTTGGCACGTTTGGTGCAGGGCGAGCACTTGAGTGAGGCCCAGGCGGAGGAGGCGGTCGGGATCATCATGCGGGGCGAAGCCACGGCGGCGCAGGTTGGTGCCTTCCTGACGGCCCTGCGATGCAACGGTGAAAGCATTGAGGAGATTGTCGGCTGTGCTCGCGCCATGCGTGCCTTTGCCTCGGTTGTCCGTTGTCAGCGTCCACTCTTGGTGGATACCTGCGGCACGGGAGGGGACGGAGCTGGGACCTTCAACATTTCAACCACAGCTGCCTTTGTTGTGGCGGGGGTTGGGATCGCGGTGGCCAAGCATGGCAACCGGGCGGCCAGCAGCCGTTCGGGAAGTGCCGATGTGTTGCAGGCGCTCGGGGTACATATCGAACTGGAACCAGCGGCCGTTGCCCGCTGCCTGGACGAGGTGGGGATCGGATTTCTCTTCGCGCAGCGCCACCATACGGCGATGCGCCACGTTGGTCCCGTGCGAAGCGAACTTGGGTTCCGGACGGTATTCAACGTGTTGGGCCCGCTGACCAACCCGGCGGGTGCCCAGGTGCAAGTCGTTGGAGTCGGCAGCGCAGCGCTCGTGCTTCCCATGGCGGAGGCTCTCCGGCGGCTGGGAACAAGGCGTTCCCTGGTCGTGCATGGCTGCGATGGATTGGATGAGGTTACGCTCGGAGGGAACACGCTGGTGGCGGATACGATCCGAACGGGATCCGACGGTCTTCCGGTGGTCTATGAGATCACACCAGAGGAAGCGGGTCTTCCGCGCGTGTCGCTGACAGCGCTTGCCGGGGGCGATCCGCAGGTGAACGCTGCGATCACCGAGGCAGTGCTTCGCGGGGAGCCCGGTCCGCGTCGTGACGTCGTCTGTTTGAATGCGGCGGCAGCCCTGATGGCAGCTGGCAGGGTCGAGGACTGGCGTGAAGGCGTCGGCCTAGCGACCCGCGCCATCGACGGCGGGGCGGCCTGGCGCAAGCTTCAGGACCTGCGACCCTGCAGTCAGCGGGAGGCACATGCAT
>JAJYVN010000299.1 GCA_021791995.1 Bacillota bacterium | reverse complement strand
CTTGCCCTGTCGAGAGCATCTGTTCCCTTATCATAGGGTCATCATCCGATCACCGGCGCGTAATGTCAAGCGTCGATGTCTACTCCCCGCAGGCAACACCCCAAAGCGAATCCGAGCGACACGGTTGGGGTGGGAAGTCCCACGCATTGCGAAACTCCCCACCCCCAACTGCCGCGGCCGCTCAACTCGCCGGTGGGGTCAGGGAGAGGATCACTTCCGCAATCTGCACGCCCGGTGTGCCGTCGAGGCGGAAGTCCGCGTTCCCGTTTTCCTTCCCCTGGAAGAGTGCATTCGTCAGCTTCCACGTCTGCGTCTTCCACGTGCTCGTACCACCGAGGGTGATCGACCCGGTGTTCTCGTACGCACCGTTCACCGGGGCGGAGGTATCCGAGGAGTCGTAATCGGCCGACAGCGTGCCGCCCTTACTGGCATCGTAGTATCGGACCGTCAGGTACACAGTGGTCGCGCTCAGGAACTGCGTCTCGCTCGCGTTAATGATGTAGTACAGGTAGGAGTCGGCGCCAAACGGATTCGTGGTCAACACGTAACACTTGGTACCGTCCACGGTCTGGATCGTATAGTCGCTATCCTGATCGGTCCCCGGCGGGTTGTTCCGTGCTTCGGTCAAACCCGTCCCAGGGGCGCCGCCCGACGGAAAGTAGCTGAGCGCCCCGGCCGGAACGGCAATCGTGCCCGACCCCGTAGGGACACTCCCCGTACCCGAGGTGGACGTCGTGGTGCTTGAGACTACGCTCGTGGTACTGGACGACGAGCTACGACTCGAGGACGAAGGGGCCGAGGCACTCGTAGAAGAAGCCGCCTTGGACGCACTGCTCGACACAGGCGACACAGTGCTGGCCGCAGGCTGGGAGCCACACCCCGCCAGCGCAACCACCAGCGCACCCGCGACAACCCACCCGCCGGACCGCACCGCGAACCCCTTTGCGTTCATGCAATCCCCCCTTCCGATGGAGCGCTTCGACCTGGTCGACCGACATCCTCTCGACGAAGCTCGGTTGCATTGGATATAGTGCATGTTCCTGGGAGTGGCAGGTGCCCGCAACCGCACGGTCCACGCCCCGCACCGTAGGCGATCGGCTTTCCGATCGCGGTCAACCGTATGCATCGGTGCCTAGACCCGAGACGTGCGTGGACACCAAAACGCGGGAGGGATGTCGGCGCCCGAAGCCGAAGATGCACTGGTTCCGACGAGTTCCGAACTTTAGTCCCTTCGTTCGGGAGGAGCACGGTTGCCCATCGCATCAGGGATCCTCCGCCGGCGGGAGTTCTTGCGACAAGCCGCTGGCGTACTGGCAGCATCGGCGGCGCTCGCCGGGTGCGGACGCGGCGACCCGGCCCAAGGGGCTCCGCCCGCTGTCCATCTCGCCCGGCCCACCATCCTCCTTCAACCGTACGGTTCCTGGACCGGCAGAGCGACACTTCAAGCCATCCAGGACGCACTGCGCCCGTTTGAAGATGCAAACGGGGTCACGGTGCGCCTCCAGGCCCAGTCCGAGCCCACCGTAACGGCGGCGAACCTTTCGGCGATGGCGGCCGGGGACGGACCGGACGTCATCAACGACTCCCTCTATGCGCCCTATGTGGAACGGGGACTGCTCCTGGATTTGACCTCGCGCATGCAGAGTAACCACGTGGACCCAACCATCTGGTCGAGCGGCCAGATGGCTCTGCTGCAACGCCCGAGCGGGCTTTTTGCTCTCCCGTGCAGCATCGGTACCATGTGCTATGTGCTCAATCAAAATGCCTTTGGCGCGCGCATCTCTGCGCCCGACGCGTCCTGGACCTACTCCGATCTCACCCAATTAGCCGGGCAACTTACCCAAGGCAGCGGATCAACTAAGCAGTATGGCGCCAACCTCGCTTGGCTTTCGGGTGTCGGTCCGGAACTCGCCGGGCAAAATGACCAGTGGGCATTCACGGCGTTCGGTGGTTCCGAAACGAGCCGCGGAGGAACATCCGCAACGCTTACCACCACCCAATCCCTCATGACCGGTCAGTGGCTCTATGAAGACCTGCTCTGGCCGGGATACGCCATCACGCGCGATTTTCACCAGATGCCGGGGTGGGAACTGGCTCAATTCTCTTCCGGCATGGTGGCGATGTCGGTCATCGGTACATGGGAACTCCTGACCTTTACCCAGACCGTACGCGACACGATTCCCTGGACCATCATTCCTTTCCCCGTCTTCCCGAACGGCCGCATCACATTCGCCACCAACAACTTCTACGGTATCAACGCCGCAACACGCCATCCCAACCTGGCATGGGCGTTGCTTCAGTGGCTCTGCGTCGATACCTCGTGGCAAAAAGCAATGATGCAGCTACTGCTGTTGCCCCCAGCCCGTATCGATCTCTGGAACCAATGGGAGTATGCCGTCGGACAGACCGCACCCCTGCTCCCTGCAAAAACCCTGCAGTGGTTCACCGATGCCGTCCAGCAGGGATACGCCACGCCACCCACCATGTTCGAGTACGCGAACCAAGAGGCATTCACCATCTTCAACGAATACGCCGCCGCCCTGTACACCCAGCCCAACAGCAGCGTCCGGCAGGCGTTCACCGCGGCAGAACAAGCGATGAACCAACTTGAATCCACGGCACAGGGGGCAGCCCAACAAGCCACCACCGCGCTGACCACCATCGCGGCATCCCCCCGCAGCTTCCCGGATCCACCCACCACCGGTCCGGGCGCCCAGGGCTCTCCCACCCCCTACGTCGTGGCCACATCGAAAGGCATCATCCTGTTGGGCGATGGATCAGGTCTTTCGACCACCTCGGATAATTGCATCTTCTCTTGCCTGCCGGTCACCGCTCCCAACGGGCGTTGGACCGTGCAGCTCTCCGCCTTGGAGAACCTGACCTGTCCGCACCTTGCGCCCGGAGCCGCCGCAGGAGTGATGGTTCGGCTGGATCCAAGCGATGACACGACGTTTCTGGCCATCGCGATGACAGCCGCCATGGGGGTGCAAATCTGGCTCCGGTACGCATACGCGCAACCCCCCAGCACCATTGCGCCTCCCAGCCCCAATGCCGAGACCGGCCTTTTGGGCCCCGTCCCGTTGAAACCGAACGCCTCCGGGCAGATACCCCCGGTGTGGCTGCGCCTCGAGCGAAGCGGAGCAGCATGGCAGGCCAGCACCTCACGGGACGGTATAACGTGGACGCGGGCTGGCTCCACCATCCAACTAGCGATGGCCGGGTGCTACGTCGGAGTGTTCGCGACGGCCGACAACGCCCTCTTCGGCAACGAGGGCTACATTCGTGCGCTTTTTGACCATCTGGACTTCAACCCAACGCTGTCCTTCCAACTTGGAACGACGGGCATCCCCGCGACACCTGCGAGCGTCCCCGCCAATTGGGCTACACTGAATACAGCACCCACATCCTGAACCGTGCGGAAGGTGACCATCGTGCTCCGAACCGCCGCCGCCACGGCCCTATTGGGACTGGCTGCCGCCATCGTCGCCGGCTCGCTCCATCTGGGTAGTGCAACCACAGGTCTGCTCATCCGCCGTTGGTGGCCGCTGATTCTTGTTACCGCCGGAGCCGCCGGACTCCGACGCGGACTCGGATCCGACTACGGTGGCCGTTGGGTGCCGCTGGCCATGCTGCTGGTGGGCCTGGCACTAGTCGCCAGCTCCGCACTCCGCATTCCGACGACCAGCCTCGTCTTTGCGGGGATCCTTGCCTACGCCGGGGTGTGGCTCTTGATTCGCCGCCACGACGGACCCAAGCGCCCGCGTAAGCCCTGAGCCCGTCCGGCATGTCCGCCCCCCCAGCGG
>JAJYVN010000298.1 GCA_021791995.1 Bacillota bacterium | reverse complement strand
GGACCAGCCGAGCAATGACCAGAGCCTGCACCAAGTCCCGTTCCGGAGACGGCTCAGGATCCAGCAGTTCCGCGAGGCCCAATTGATCGGCCATCGCGGCAATGGCGGCCACGTGGCCGTGGCTCCGGGTAGCGATGCACTCCAGCGCCTGATCCTGCGGGGCGTAGGTGTTTCCACGGAGGACGTCGCGGAGGATGAATATCGCATCGGGCGGGAGGGAGGAGAGGTTGGCTAGTGTTTGCTGTTTCACCGTTCCGTCTTCACGATAGCTTCTGCGCAGCAGGAAGGACGTATAGGTGCGGTCTTTGTATTGCTTCTTGATCTCGGCCACGTATAGCCCGCTGAGCTTCTTCCCCATAGAGGAAGTATACACCAATGGGGCGGCCATGGCAAGGGATCAGGGCTTATTTTCGTGTCTACATTTCAGATGCCCTGTCGCCGGTTTTCCGCGCGGTTGAGCCATCCGAACCTAAAACGGGCGCCAAACTTCGGCTTAGACCAGTTCGTCCCGCCATCGGTGGTGCGCCACACCTCTGGCGGGAGGACGTCCTGGTGAAAGTGCCCGGCATGGAACGCCACATACCCCACCTGGACACTCGGAAAGGCGATTCCGTCGCCGACCATGTTGGGGACGCGCACGGCTACGTGCCAGTCCTTTCCCCCGTCTGTCGTCGTCTCCAAGAACCCGGTGCCTGTCGCTGCCCCGCTGGACCACCCCGTTTGTTGCGAGGCGAAGAGCACCGTGGAAAATCGATTCACGTAGACGGGCATCTGGCCGGGGGCACGGCTTGTCGAAAAGGAAGATGGGGACGAAGGTCCGCTCCCCTGGATGCTGACCGCTTGCGATGTCGCACTGGAACCCCCGGTAGTCGATCGCGCGACGGGACCACAGCCCGCGACCAAGACCGCCGCGAGTACCAACATGGCGGACCTGACAATGCTCATCCAAGGTGCGTCCTTCCTATTCGGGAGAGTGACGTCTGATGGCATCACCAACTCACCTTGGTCCACGTCGTACCGCCGTCCGTCGTCTTCAGCACCGCACCGTTACCCACTGCCCACCCGTCTGCCGGCGTCAGGAAATCAAGATACGTAGTCGACTGCAAAGTCAACCCAGTTGGAGTGATCGCTTGCCACGAGGAGCCCTCATTGTGTGACACTGCGATCCCATGTTCATCAGTCACCCACAGGTGCCCCGGCGAGGGGAAGCCCCAGTTCGCGCAACCTAATGGATCGTTAAGCGGCGTCGTGCCGGTCCACCTGTTCCCCGCGTCAGTGCTCGTGAAGAACTCCACGATGTAGCTTTGATAGCCCATTCCCACCTGTACGCAGATGGCACCGTCTGTGCCGTGAAATACTGGCGCCGTAACGGTCATGTTGCCCTGCCCGTCATTCGCCTGTGCGGAGACCGACGGTGCTAGTGGAAGGGGTTGTGTGGACCACGTCTTGCCACCATCGGTGGTCTTCACAAATGGCATGGTGGGAGCGAATCCGAAATTGTTTCCGGAGATCCACCCGGTCGAAGCGTTAATGAAGCTGAACCCCTCCTTGCAGCACCCTCCGGGGTATCCTTTGCCGGTGACACCTGGTGTGAAAGCGGCAGCCACCTGTGTCCACGATGTGCCCCCATCGGTCGTAGCGAAGAGGGTGGACGATTCTTGTGCGGTCGCGACGCCATTCCCGACCCATGCCCACCCGTCTTCTGAATTGGCGAACGACAAATCAACCGCGCCAAGCGTATATGCGTAGAACTTGGCGCTGGTCCATGATTGACCACCGTTGTCTGTGTGTTCGATCGTAATGGGGACGGGATGGGCGTTGTTCGGGAGCGTCTCGGAAACCTCGGCAACCCACGCGTCTGAGGCGTTAAGGAAGGCTCCGTTTCGAGCGTTTCCCGGACTCACATTACCGGACGGGCTGACGTTCTTCCATGTTGCGCCGCCATCCGTAGTGCGGAGGAGTGCACCGGATGACCGGACTCCCCAACCACCGCTCGTCGTGATCATGTCGATCCACATTGGGACAGTTGGGTGGCTCGCCGAAGAACTGCTCGCGGTCGTCGATGGCGCTGAAACGACGCTGGCGGACGCTGATGCCGACAAGGACGTATCAGACTGTGACGACACAGTCCGGGACCCCGCGCCGGAGCGAGATACACTGGACGACGCGGTCTGATGGACGGTGCCACAGCCCGCGACGACGAGCGTCGCGAGCACTAGCATGGCATATCTAGAGATGCGCATCAGACGTGCTCCTTCTGCGGTCCAGAGGCTCTGGACCCGTTTCAGCATATCACGGCTGGGATCTTTCTTCCTGACACCGCGCTGACAATACGCTGACAGATCTACCGGTCTCAGGCGGTGAGGCGCCAGGTCCGGACGGCGACGGGCGTGGACATGCACTGCAGCATCATGGCGGAGATGCGGGCGTCCAGGGACTGACGCTGCTCACCCTCACCGTCGTACCGTATGAACCAGGTGAGGTAGTGGTCCAGGTACTTGGTGCTCACGCCGTTAAAGGGGGCAAGCCACTTCTTGAACCGGCTGTGGCAGGCGTTCACGTGTTGGAGGTGGTAGACGCCGCGGGGCCTCTCCTACTTTGAAGCGTTCAGCGGCTCGTGGTGGATCCCTCTCCGGTAAGCGAACTTCGCATACGGTGGGTGGGCATCGGTACAGAGGACACTGACGGCGCTAAGAGCGCCACCGATGGCTTCAGCGATGTCGTCTTCCGACGGCTTGCCGTAACCCGTGACGCGCATCAAGGTGTGCTTGCTGCGGTCCCGAGCGACCATGACGCAGACCTGTTCCCGGCTGATGCCCCGGCGCGTCGCCGTTCCGCCACGCTCCCGCGAGGCGCGAGCGAGGTTGCGGTCTCCCTATGTGACTCTCGAGCAAGTAGGTCTCATCGACCTCGACGATGCCCTCGAGGGGAGCGGATTGCGCCTTGCCCAGCGCTGCCAGCACCTTGTGCCGCCAGTAGAAGGCGGTAGGTATGCTCACCCCAACCTGTTCGGCTGCCTGCCGGACAGTGATTGCCCTGCACATGCACCAGGCGAAGTCCGCCCACTTCTCGGGATAGTGCGTACCGGCGAGAGGGGAAGCGGTCAGGTCGTTGAATGTCTTACCGCAGTCGAGGCACTTGTATCGCCGGCGGTCGGGCGCATTCTGGGCACGCCGCGTGTAGTGTGGGCACGCCGCGTGTAGTGGTACCGACCGTGGCGGTGGATGCGTGTACTTTGGCAGTGAGGGCAGAACAGCCCACCTTCGAACCGGCTGTCCCGGAAGTTATCGACCGAGGGCATACTGTCTTCGGGGTGTACCCTATCTGCCAGGTTCTGATAGAACTCAGCCACCTGGTGCGGGGGCATTGCGAGTACCTGCTGCAACAGCTGGAATGCTTCGAGCGACAACGGCACACCAATCGCCCACCCCTACCAACGAATGGGTAGTATACCACCTCTCATCGCGGGGAATACCCGGCGCCCACAAATCTCTTTAACATCGCCTCCCAGTAAGGTGCCTGCTGGTTGGAGGGCTCGTCCCATTGGCGGATTGTATAGACTGCAGCGGGCTGCTCTTCCCCAGCCTCCCCAAGAGCGACACCGCACTCGGCGGTAATGCTCTTGACCCCACTTGATTTAGAGCTTACCATTACCCACAAGTCGGCATGTCGAAATATGTCGAACGATTTCGGCTCATTTTCCAGGATATGACCCATGATTTGCCTATGTGGCGTCTAACTGCTCTCGTATGGTTATGGCGTTGGGGGAAACGTTTCTGTGGGCTCTGCGGGAGTTGCTCTCCGCACGCCTTGGCGACGCTCGGCTGAATGTTC
>JAJYVN010000297.1 GCA_021791995.1 Bacillota bacterium | reverse complement strand
GCGGCTTACACGTTACCAGCTCAGCTCAGTCCTGTCCAGTCCCTCTCAGCGTCCCGCCCGCCCCCGGCTCATGCCCCTCCTTCCATCGCCGCCGACAGGTGTTTGGCGCAGCTTACCGAATACGTACCGCGCAGACGTCGTTGGAGGAAACGGAGAATCCGACGCCCTCCACCAGCGCTCAAATCGCGCAGCAGGAGGCGACGATCGCCACCGACGAACGAACCATGCAGCAGGATGAGGCGAATGTGGCGGATTTGACCGTTACGGCCCCTTTTGCGGGTACCGTGACGGCCGTGGACGTTGCGCCCGGTGATAACGCGACGCCGTCCACGATCCTTGTGGCGATGCAGTCGTCGGCGGGTGTCGATGTGGTGGCTCCGATCGACGAGCTCGAGATCGATGAGGTGAAGGTTGGGCAGACGGCAGAGGTGAGCGTCAGCGCTGTTCCAGCAACCACATACACCGGAACTGTTACGTCGATCACGCAAACGGCGGAGAGTTCCAACGGCGTGAGCACCTATCCAGTGACCGTTACGCTCAACAACCAGACGGGGCTCTTGCCAGGGATGGCGGCTACGCTGAGCATTGTGGTGCAGTCCGCCACGAACACACTCGTCGTTCCCACGCAGTCGGTGACCAAGCTCGGGTCGAGCGGATCGGGCATCGTGCGTGTGGACGAGGATGGAAAGCCCAAACCGGTGCAGGTCAAGGTGGGGATCTCTGGGACCGCCGAAACCCAGATCCTGTCCGGCCTGACGGCCGGTCAGGAGGTTGTGGCTGGCGTGGCGGTAGCTCCCACCACGACAACCACAAGCAGCAGGGGTGCGCGGGCTCTCCTGGGTGGCGGTGGCGCTGGGGGCTTTGCGTTTGCCGGGGGCGGCGCAGGTGGCTTTGCGGGCGGTGGAGGTTTCGGTGGCGGTGGGGGTTTCGGTGGCGGGGGTGGTTTCGGTGGCGGGGGTGGCGCGGGATGAAGATCTTTGAGAGCCTGCGGATGGCGCTTGTCGCCATCCGCGGGAATGCCCTGCGGTCGTTTCTTACGGCGCTTGGCATCATCATCGGTGTCGCGACGGTGATCGCGGTGGTCGCCCTCGGACAGGGATCGCGGGCTGCGGTGACGCAGAGCATCTCTTCGCTCGGGACTAACTTGGTGGTGGCGACGCCGACGCCCTTTGACGGGGTGACGTTCACAACGTCGATGGCCGCCAACCTCCAATCGCGGGCCCCGGACATCGTGGCGGCCGAGCCGGTCTTCACGGGCGGGGAGGAACTCGTGTACGGAACCGAGACGGATGACGCCTCCGTTAACGGTGTTTCCCAGTCCTGGCTCTCCATGCGGGGTGCCAAGATGGTCGAGGGGGCCTTCCTCACTGCAGACGAAGTCTCGGGCTCTGAGCGGGTGGCGGTAGTTGGCTCGACGGTGGTCAGCGACCTCAAACTGCGGGGTATCGGTGAGCAGATCTACATCAACGGCTATCCCTTCACCGTCCAGGGCATCCTGCAGTCGATGGATTCGGGTAGCACCAGCGGTTCGGATGCAAATAACCTGGTCGTGATGCCCTACACCACCTCCGAGATCGTGTTGGGTACGGTGTATCCGTCGGAACTCCAGTTCGAGGTGGCGGCGGCCAAGGACGCGGATCTGGTCGTTGGGACGCTGGAACAGATCTTTGCGGTCGAGTTTCCCACCGAAAACTCGGTGAGTGTGGAGAGCCAGAATCAGCTCCTCTCGACGCTCAGTTCGGTGGACCAAACACTGACCTTTACGCTCGGCGGCGTTGCGGCTGTGTCGCTCTTGGTGGGTGGTATCGGGATCATGAACATCATGCTGGTGTCGGTCATCGAGCGAACACGTGAGATCGGCCTACGCAAGGCATTGGGTGCCAAGCGGCGCGACATCCTCGTTCAGTTCCTGCTGGAGGCGTTGTTGTTGTCGTCGGCCGGGGGGGTCATCGGCGTCGGTGTGGGTGAACTCGGCGCACACCTTTTGAAATATGGGTTGCATACAACGGTTGCCGTGAGTCCCGGCTCCGTGGTGCTCGGTTTCGCCTTTGCGGTCTTTGTGGGACTGGTGTTTGGCATGTGGCCGGCCAGCCAGGCGAGCCGTCTCGACCCGATCGTAGCCTTGCGGAGGGAGTGAGGGATCCATGCGACGAAGGGGCGCCTATGGGGAGGAACCCTCCCGATCGGGCGCCCTTTCCTTTTCACGAAGGAACGTCTGAGCTTTCGTGGAAGAGTGGCGATGGAAAGGTGGAGATGCTCGAATGCAGGGGACCCGGCCCGATCCATCGGTTGTGCTGGACCAGATTGCGGCGTTCTGGTCGGAACGGTTGGAACCGGACTTGGCGACTCTGGTATCCCGTGCGCTGCGGGATACCCTGGAGCGAACAACATTCTGGCAGCCGGATGGCACGACCTTTGTTCTCACGGGAGACATTCCAGCGATGTGGTTGCGCGATTCGTCACTGCAGGTTGCTGCTTATCTCCCCTTCTGCACCGTGGATCCGGTGTTGCGCCGGAGCGTGCGCGGCCTGATCGAGCGCCAGGCCGCCTTGATCTGCACCGATCCGTATGCCAACGCCTTCAATGAGATGGCTGACGGGCGGGAGGGCTTCCCGCGCGACGAGACGGAGAAGAATCCTTGGGTCTTTGAACGGAAGTATGAGGTGGACTCGCTCTGCTTCCCTCTGTGGTTGATTGTGCACTACGTGGATGCCACCGGAGACCGCTCCGTGCTGACACCTGGTGTACACCAGGCGTTCGCGCGCGTGCGGCAGGTGTGGCGCACCGAACAGGACCACCAAAACTCCCCGTATTTCTTTCGTCGCTCGCGGGCGCCCGAAAGCGATACCCTGCCCGGAGATGGACGCGGCAGTCCCGTCGCCCGAACGGGGATGACCTGGTCGGGGTTCCGTCCTAGCGACGATTCGTGCCAGTACGGCTATTTGATTCCCTCTGAGATGTTTGCGGTTGTCACGTTGCGTGCGATGGCCCATCTGCTCGATCCTGGGGCGACCAGCGCGGAGGCGTTGGATGCGCTACAGCTGGCGGGTGAGATCGATGCCGGGATCCAGGCCCATGCGGTGGTGAACCACCCGGAGTTCGGCCGCATCTATGCCTATGAGGTCGACGGGTTGGGAAACGCCCTCTGCATGGATGATGCCAATCTCCCTTCACTCTTGGGGATTCCCTTCTTCGGTTATGTCGATCGTGATGATCCAACTTACCGGCGCACGCGTTCCTTCTGCCTGTCGTCTGCCAACCCGTACTATGCTTCTGGCACCGTGGCTTCCGGTATCGGGAGTCCGCATACGCCACCGGGTCGTGTATGGCCCATCGCGCTGGCGGTGCAGGCGATGACCTCCAATGACAGAGACGAGAAGGAACACTTGGTGCGGACCCTCTTGCGTACGGCGGTGGGCGGCTCCGTGCATGAAAGCTTCGACCCCAATGATCCTGCGCGGTTCAGCCGGGAGTGGTTTGCCTGGGCGGACACAATGTTCGCACTGGTTGTTATGGACCTCTATGGTCCGCACGGTCCAGGGGATTTGCGCCGATAATGATTCATGATCGCATCACACCTTGTTCATGCCTGCCGACTCTATTCTGGCGTTCACTGGGGACAGTATCGGCGAGGATCATGGATGGGGGGATTGGAGATGCTTCGGAACGGACGGCGGCTTCTGGGTACCCTCGTGGCATTCCTGATCATTCTGAGTGGCGCGGCTGCATTTGCAGCGACGGTGGCATCGTCGCCGGCGCCATCGGCACGGTCGGCCGCCCGACCGGCCGACCGCAGCTGGCTCATCACGGCAGCGGCGGAGTATCTGGGGATGACGA
>JAJYVN010000296.1 GCA_021791995.1 Bacillota bacterium | reverse complement strand
CTGAAAGCGCGGGTACTGGGCACGACCCGCGAAGAAATGGACGAAGGCCGCATTCAGATGCCGCTGGGCCTTGTGCAGTGGCACGCAGGACACCTCGGCCAGCCAGGACTTCTCTGGGTCCCTCTTCGTCCGCACCAAGAGCCGATCCGTTTCCGCGTCGTCGATACGCTCGTGATGCTCAAACCACGCCTCGGTACGCAGGGCCAGGCCCCAGTTGTACACGTACCGGACGCAGCCCAAGATCCGCGCCAGTTCACGCGCCTGATCGTCGGTCGGGTAGAAACGGTACTGGTACACCATGCGCTCCACGCCTTGCATTATACATATCACACACAACGAGAAAAGTTGGAGAATCGGCTTAGCCCCATGCCGAAAGCCAGAAGCTTGCACCGTGTCTTTGCGGTCATCTCGCCCCCCAACAACGTCGGTTCCGGGCTTTACAAGCCCTTTGCATTTGGTGTGTATGATAGAAGCGAGGGTGCGTGGACATCCTTGGAACAGCATTTGACTGGACCGCCACCGGACCGCTAGGATCAGCAGTGCTCCATCTTGAGGTGACGGGAGCGATGGTATGCTCGAGGTCGAGGATATCACCAAGCACTATGGCCCTAATCGGGGCATTGAGAACCTGTCCCTAACCGTGCAACAGGGAGAGATCCTTGGGTTGCTCGGGCCGAACGGTGCGGGCAAGACGACCACGTTGCGCATCATTACCGGCTACCTACCGGCGACCTCCGGCCATGTGCGAGTCGACGGCTACGAGTTGTGGACGTCTCCCTATGAGGTTCGGCGACGTATTGGCTATCTGCCGGACAACCCTCCTATGTATCCGGACATGACCGTCCTCGACTACCTCACATTCATGGCAGAGATGCACGAAGTGCCCCGGGCCGAGCGCGACGCACGCGTCGACGCGGTCATCGAGCGGCTCCAACTCGGGGACGTCGCGGGGAGGTTGGTAGGTCGCCTCTCGCGCGGCTATCGGCAGCGAGTCGGGTTGGCCCAGGCGGTGGTGCATGATCCCTCCGTATTGGTATGCGATGAGCCAACGGTCGGCCTCGACCCGCGCCAGATCGCTGAAATGCGGGAGTTGATTCGTGATTTTGGCCAGCGGCATGCGGTCATCTTCTCCTCGCATGTCCTCTCCGAGGTTCAGATGCTTTGCGACAAGATTGTGATTGTGCATGAGGGAAAGGTGCACGCCCGAGGCACACCGGCCGAACTGACCGCCGCGCTGCAAGGGGCACCCCGCTGGGTGGTACGGGCCAAGGGTCCTGCCGACCAGATCGCTGTCGCGCTCCGCAGCGTCAACGGAGTAACATCCGTGACGAACCAGTTCGCACGCGGCCCGATCGCGGAACTGCTGATCGAGGCCAAGCCAAACGCAACAGAGATCGAGGACGCCGTTTTCGCCGTCGTCTCAAAGGGTGGGTGGGCCCTACGCGAACTGCGACCGCTCGAAACCTCCCTCGAACAGGTCTTCCTGGAACTTACCAAGACCGAGCAGCATGAGCGCGGAAAACACGCGCATCTGACGGAGAAAAAGGGCAAGTAGGGGGGTAGGATCTTGAATCTGGCGGTTGGTAAGTGGTGGGTCGTGGCGCGGCGCGAGTGGATGGTGATGTTCCAGTCCCCCCTTGCATACATCCTGCTCACCCTGTGGATGCTCATCGCTGGTTACTTCTATGTTGCGATCCTGGTCCAATCGGCCTCATCGGACATGGGCCCCTTGATCCAGAACCTGCTCGTCCTTTTGCTGTTCATCGCTCCGGCCCTGACGATGCGCCTGATCGCGGAGGAGCAGAAGCAACACACCGACGAATTGATATTGACCACCCCCATCTCTGCGGCCCAATGGGTCATCGGCAAATACTTGGGTGCACTCCTGACGTGGAGCGTGTTTGCCGTCGTCGCCCTCGTCTTCCCGCTTGTGACGAGCCGACTAGGGCAGATGTCTTGGGGGATCGTCTTTGCTTCTTACATCGGGATGTGGCTCTTCGGGGCAGCCGCGCTCGCAGTGGGACTGCTCGCCAGCGCCATTACCGACAATCAGATCGTCGCCTTCATGATTGCCTTCGTCATCATCCTGCTCTTCTATGCGATGGGCTGGATCAGTAGCAGTACCAGCGGTACACTCTCGAGTCTGTTGCAGTATGTTTCGATGACCAACGAGTTCACAAATTTCAGCCTAGGGCTGTTGCCAGTATCCAACCTTGTGTACTTCGTATCGTTTGTTGTGGGCTTTGTGTTTCTGGCCGTACGCGCCGTGGATCTGCGGCGCTGGGCATGACGGCTCTCTAGCCAAGGGAGGCTATCATGGGCGATCAGACGACGGACGACGCAGAACATACAGACGCGCAGGCCGAGCAGCCAGAAGCAGGACCGCCCCCAGGACCGAAACCAGGCCCACTGGCATCGATGCTGCGCTCGCGCGGCATGCGCTGGGGATCCGCGACCGCGGTCTATGTCGTCGTCGTGGTGGCAATCCTCGTCGCGGTCAATTTCGTGGGCTCACGCTTCCAAACGCAACTGGACCTGACAGCAGACCACCTCTACACATTGCAGCCAGCCAGCAAAGACCTTGTCGCCAAGTTGAAGCAACCGGTGACGATTATCGCGTTCATTCAGCCAGGCAGCACAACCGACTACTCACAACAGATCAAGATCCTGCTTGAACAATACAAGAAGTACTCGGACGGACACATTACCTACCAGATTGTCAACCCGGTCGCGGATCCAGGGCTCGCCAACGAGTATGGGATCACGACCTCGGGATCAGTGGTTGTCAAGAGTAGCTCGGGACCCCAGGTCGTCCAGGCCAGTAGTATGGTCACATACAATAGCCAGGGTCAGGCCATCTTCGATGGCGAGGGGCCAATCGATGACGCAATCATCCGGGCGACAACGGTCAAGACCTACACCGTCGATTTTCTGATCGGAGATGGAGAACCGGACCCCGCCAACGGAGCCCTCTCGGGAGCTGAGTCTGCGTTGACCGATCAGGGCTATACTGCAAGCACACTCGACCTGTTCACAACAGCGTCGGTGCCGAAGACGCTTTCGGCTCTGATCATTGACGACCCCACCAACGACCTCTCGCCCGCCGAGGTGAACGCAATCAACACCTATGCGGAGGCCGGTGGGCACGTGATGGTGTTGCTCAATCCCTCGGCGACAGCGCTTCCTAACCTGGATTCCATGTTGGCCTCGTGGGGCGCGACACCGCAAAACAACATCGTTGTCGACACTGCCAACAACTATCAGGGGACGCCCGAGATCATTATTCCAAACTACCCAGGCTCCACCATTACCGACCCGCTGGAATCGGGCAACATTGCCACGCTACTGCCCGGAGTGCAGGGCTTCACCATCGGCAAGATCAGCAATGTCGTGACGCCGCTTTTGCAGTCCTCTTCGTCGACCGGTTCGGCACCCACGTCGTGGGGTATGAGCCTCGCAACCGCCGAGAGCAGCACGGGGACGCCCACGTATAACGCCAAGACAGACATCAAGGGTCCCATCGACTTGGCGGTGACCATCGAAGGGCCACAGCCGGCCTCAGCGACGTCGTCCACCTCCAGTACCAGCGGTCTCGCCGCCTCCAGTTCCGATCCTGCATCCAGCAGTTCCTCCGCTTCGTCCTCGGCCAGCGCAGCAACATCCACCAGTTCCACAACCTCCGGACCAACCATGCCTGCCTCCTTCCGCGCGGTTCTCATCGGGGATGCGGCGTTCATCTCGTCGGGCCAGCAGACCGGTGGCACATCATACATCTCCCTCGCTGGCAACGAGGACCTCTTCCTGAACTCCATCGGCTGGCTCACAGGGCGGGCGCAGGGGATCTCCATTCAGCCTAATTCCGCCACCAACTCCCAGGTGATTATCAGCGCT
>JAJYVN010000295.1 GCA_021791995.1 Bacillota bacterium | reverse complement strand
CGGTAAACTGTGCGAACAGAGATGCCCAACCGTTTTGCGGCTTGCCCTGTCGAGAGCATCTGTTCCCTTATCATAGGGTCATCATCCGATCACCGGCGCGTAATGTCAAGCGTCGATGTCTACTCGCCCGGACCGCATCGGTCCCTTGCGCCACACCACCGTAACGCACCGCTCTTTTGCCAAGATAAAAACTTGGCCGCCCCGTCCCACCGTGGTACAATCGCGATACATCGACGCGGGCTGTAGCGCAGCTTGGTAGCGCGCCTGAATGGGGTTCAGGAGGTCCCCGGTTCAAATCCGGGCAGCCCGACCAACAGAACGGAACTGAAGCCCTTTGGTGCCGGCGGCCAGAGGGCTTTTTTCATGCAGCACCAGGTACGCAGGGGGCATCGGCGCCCTCCTCTGAACAAACCACCGGATTGGCACCAGTTCGCGCACCAGTGTCCTCGACCGGGAACGGACCGCGTTTGCCTTCCCATGCACCCGCTCCCGTCCATCCCGCCCAAGACACCCATACCCTCATCTGCCCCAGGCGATCCAGCTGGGAAGCGTTAGGCAGCGCGGGTCTCCACTGCGGTGCCGTCTGGCGATCCACCATATGGTCTTTTTGTGAGGACCGATGGATCCGACACGATTGGATCGTTAGAAAACATGACACAGATTTGTGAGGTTTCCGAACAGTCCCTAACATCCGATCCACGCACCATGCAGTTGGAGGGAAGCTATGGGTGCTCTGACCACGGCGATCAACAATGTGTGGGTTGTCTTGGCGGCCGCTCTGGTTCTTTTTATGGAAGGCGGCTTCGCCCTCTTGGAAGCGGGCTTCCTCCAAACCAAGAACATGGTGAGCATCATTCTCAAAGTCTGGATGGACTTAACCGCGGGCGGCTTGGCGTACTGGCTGTTCGGGTTCGGGTTGATGTATGGGGCAAACCGCTTGGGCCTGTTTGGGCTTCCGCACTTTGCCACCATCTTTGCTGCGCCCATGCTTCCTCCTCACCTTTCGGTATACGCGTTCTGGCTGTTTGAGGTTGCGTTTGCGATCGCAGCTGTGTCCATCG
This sequence comes from Bacillota bacterium, assembly GCA_021791995.1. Taxonomy (GTDB): domain Bacteria; phylum Bacillota; class Sulfobacillia; order RBS10-35; family JAJYVN01; genus JAJYVN01. Next base: position 2,849 of record JAJYVN010000295.1, on the reverse strand, counting down.
TCTCCGGAGCAGTCGCCGAGCGCATCCGGCCCATGGCCTACCTAATCTTTGTGCTGGTGATGTGCGGCTTGATTTACCCCATCAGTGGTCACTGGGTGTGGGGTGGTGGCTGGCTGGGGCAACTTGGAATGAAGGACTTCGCCGGATCCGGCGTCGTGCACACCGTTGGAGGGTTCGCCGCGCTGGGTGGCGCGCTCGTGGTTGGTAGTCGGCGCGGCCGATGGAGCGGACAGGTCTCGGAGACCCCGGCGAGCCTGCCGCTGGCCGCCGTCGGTTCATTCATTCTGTGGTTTGGCTGGTTCGGGTTCAACGCCGGGAGCACCCTCTCGGCCACCTCTTCGCTGATCGGTATCGTTGCGGTGAACACCCAACTCGCTGCGGCGGCTGGTGGAACGGTGGGGTTCATTCTTCCGGCCCTGTTGCACAAGCGTTATGACGTCGGCACCGCGCTCAATGGAGGACTGGCAGGGCTGGTGGCCATCACAGCTGGGTGCGCCTACGTGGCTCCGTGGGCAGCGGTTGTGATCGGTTCCATCGCGGGCATCGTTGTCACTTACGCCTTCACCTTGGTGCAGCGTATCCGTGTTGATGACCCAGTGGGTGCCGTCGCTGTCCACGGCGCAGGCGGTGTGTGGGGAGTGCTCGCGGTTGGACTCTTCGCCCGTCAGGGTGGACTCCTCTATGGAGCAGGAATGCACCTTTTAGCCGTCCAAGCCCTGGGAGTCGTTGCCCTCGCTTGCTGGGGATTCGGAGCCTCCTACCTCGTATTTCGTGTGCTAGCTGCCACGATTGGAGTGCGGGTGAAGCCCGAGGAGGAAGAGATGGGACTGGACGCGGCGTGGCAGGTACACGGTGGTTTTGTGTCCGAAGAAACGACGCCGGAACCTGCGTGGGCTTCGGCTGGGACCATGGCGCACTAGAAGCTTCTGCAACGACGGGCACGGCAACGCACACCGGGTCCTGAGAGGTGGCCACCGTCGGCCGCAGGCTTGCCAGGCTGCCGCGCAGTCCATCTACGAGTCGAGCCCCGCCCTGGTTTGTTGAACTTCCCCCTGGCGAACTTCACGGGCTGGGATCTACCCGAACAGCGTCGCTCTTCGCCTCGTTGTCGCGTTCTCTGCCCGAAGGGAGCCGCAAAAGCATTCCTTGTGCGTGCAGCGCACTTTGTCCGCTGGTGGGGCGAGACCGGGGAGCTCGGCTCCTTCGAGGGAGGGGTAGTCTGTCTACCCTGCTTGGTCGTCGCCCCTCCCTCGTCCCTTACAGGTAACCGGGCACCGCGGCAGTATGCTGCGGTGCACCATGCAGCGATCCACGGGCACCGCGGCAGTATGCTGCGGTGCACCATGCAGCGATCCACCCAGATAGCACGTGCCTTATTCCAGAACGTAGATCCCGAGCTGCGTACTCACCGTGTTTCCCGCCTCATCGGTCACCGTCAGCTGCACGAGTTGGTACCCGGAGCCGCTAAGGGTCACGGGAATACTGGCCGAAAAGTCTCCATGGTAGAGCGTTGCGCCATTCTCCGTCACGGACACTGTCAGACCAGTGTCTCCCACTGGATCGAATGCCTGCAGCTGTATCGTTGCGCCTCCGCTCGGATCCGTGGCGCTCGCGTTCGCGAGCCACCAGGCGTGGACCGTCAGTGGCCCTGGGTCATACACGTAGTACCCTGGGTCGTGGTGGACGGCAGCGGTCACCACGCCCGTACTGCTCTGATACTGCACCCAGACCGTCTTCAATCCCGGGCTGGCGCCGAGGTTGAGCGCGATCGAGTCTGGTACTGGTTCCCATGATCCCCAGGTGACCCCATCGAGCGATGCGCGCATCTGCACCGTACCAGGCGGCGGATCGAGCGCCACATTCACCAACGGTTGCACCACGCAAGTCGCTGCCAGCGAACGTCCCGTCACGGGCCAGATACACGCCCGCATGCCTCCTTGTGTCACCGCTCCCGCCTCCGGCTGGTTCGGATTCACATACTGGATTGTCGTCCCACCCTGGCCGACATTGCTGTACTGATCCTCCACCTGCACGAGCACCGTGCGCTCCCCAGAGGCCCCTCCAGGAATACTCTGCGTCGCGACCCACGATGTCCCACGGCCTTCATCGGCCCAAGCGCTCCATGTCGCGCCCCCGTTGGTGCTGGCCCGCATGATGAAAGTCGGAGCCACAACACCGGAATCGGTCACGGTCACCCCCATCGTGACCATGGTACTGGTCGTGCTCGATGCACCGCCATCCAAGGCCGCGTCCACGATCAGGTGATCGGGATCTTGGATGTATTGGATGGACGTGGTATCCACCGCGCTCCACACCCCCGCCGTACTCTCCACCCGCACATATACGGTCTTGCTCCCGCTCCCCGGCGAGAGCGTCCAGCCAACGGTACTTCCCCATGTCGTGCCGCATGCAGCTACCTGGTGAATCGTGCATCCTGCGAGGTCGACCGTCGTCCAGTTGCTGGCATCGTTACTCAACGCATATGCGGCCACACCCGATGGTGACTCGCTCGCATCCAGCGTCAGGTTGACCTGCGCCTGATAGGTGTCCTGAGCGCCACCGTTGATCTGGAACGTGGAGATGGTGGGCGCGCTCGGATCCGTCTGGAGCGGCAGTGTCGGCTCGTAGCACTCGTCGCTCGCAAGGGCGGTACAGGGATCGTCATTGGCCACCGTGATGTTGCTGACCGAGTAAGTGGTGTTGGCCCCAAAAGCCACAGTCGCCGCGGAAAGGGTGGCCCCCGAGGTGCCGACCGTGACGTCGTTGGAAGACGCCGGCGTCGTATTGGCCGATGTGGTGACGCTGAAATTGAAGCTCCCCGTGCCCGACGGGGCGTCGGCGTTGAAGTC
>JAJYVN010000294.1 GCA_021791995.1 Bacillota bacterium | reverse complement strand
GGATCGGCGGCCAGGCGGTCTCAGATCCGGGGATGGGTTTCGATCTCAACGCGCTACCCCCATCGATGCTGTTTTTGGACCCTCCGGATCACACCCGTCTGCGCTCTTTGGTCAATAAGGCCTTCACCCCTGCGGTGGTGGAAGCCCTTGCACCGCGGATCCGTGCGCTGGCCAATGCGTTGGTCGACGAGATTGCGGGGAACCGGGAGACCGACCTGGTGAGTTCCTTTGCTTTCCCGCTCCCGGCGGTGGTCATTGCCGAGTTGATGGGCATTCCCGCAGAGGACCGGGTTCAGTTCCGCGCCTGGTCCGAGGCCATTGCGCTCGGTCTCGACGTGGCGCAACCGGAGGCGGTCTATGCGGAGGCAGAGAAGAGCACCCGGGAGTTGGCCCAATACTTTGTGACGCTTCTCATGAAGCGTCGGCAGGCGCCGAAGGATGACCTCTTGACCCGGCTTCTGGCGGTGGAGGAGGAGGGGGACCGCCTAGGGCCGGGGGAGCTCCTTTCCATGTGCATCCTGCTTCTGGTGGCCGGTCACGAGACAACGAAGAATCTCATCGCCAATAGCATGCTCACGCTCCTCACCCACCCAGAGGAGCGGGCCATGCTCGGGGGCCGAAGCGACCTCCTCGGCACGGCCGTGGAGGAGCTTCTGCGCTATGAGTCGCCCGTGCAGCGCACCATGCGCGTGGCTCAGCAGGACTTGGAGCTGGAAGGAGTCCCGCTGCCTGCCGGTTCCCGGGTGGTCGTCGCGATCGGTGCCGCCAATCGGGATCCGGCGGTCTTTTCTGACCCAGACCGGCTGGACCTTTCGCGGAAGGAGAACCCGCACCTGGCCTTTGGGCGTGGTATCCACTTCTGCTTAGGCGCGCCGTTGGCGCGCCTGGAGGGGCGCATTGCCCTCGACGTCCTGCTCCGGCGACTGCCGATGATGCGGCTCCGGAACGAGACGCCCGATTGGTCCGACAATACGCTGATCCGTGGGCTCCGTAGTCTGCCGGTCCTCGTCCGGGACTAGGCGCGATGGCGAAGTGTCTCCCGCTCCTCCGCCCACTTTTGGACCTCGGCCCAGCGCCAGAGGACGCCGCGACGCTTGTTGGCGACGGGAGCGGGGAAGTGCAGGGATGCCTGGCCTGCCCACTGGTGCACCCGCTGCCGTGACACCCCGAGGCGACGCGCGATCTCGGACCCGCTGACTGCTTCCGCCTCGTCTGTTGCCTGGGCGAAACCCATTCGTTCTGCCATCTTTGACCCTCCCATTACTGGCTCTGCTGTCGATACCACGAACCGGTGTTGGGGGGCGACGGGCCGCTTGTGGCAACGATCACCTTCGATCCTCCCTAAGGGATTTGCATGCATTCTTCGTCGGAGAACCCCATCCAATGCAGGCGACTCCTCGGATTGCTCGCTACCAATCCCGCGCGATTCTACAATTCTCGCGTTCCGGATGGAAGGGCAATCCGGCCCTTGTCCCGTATACGAAGGCCGGAAGGGTGGGATGCGGGGTGATTTGCTCTGCCATTGCACCGTGTTCCCTGGGTGCGGTGAGGGTGACGGTCTCGCCGCAGGGGATCTGTTCCATCGCCCTGGGAGATGATCCGGATGTCCTGGCCGCCGGTTCACCCTTGCCCCGTGCCGATGGATCACTGGCCGGTGTGCTCTCTGCGGTGCAGCATTGTATCGAGGCACCGGGCGAACCCACCGATCTGGTTCTGGACTTGGTCGGAACGCCGTTTCAGATCCGGGTTTGGGAGGCGCTGCGGAGCGTTCCGGCCGGATCTACGGTGAGCTACGGGGAGCTCGCAGGTCGGGTGGGGCAACCCGGTGCCGCGCGGGCGGTGGCACGGGCCTGTGCCAGCAATCCCTGCGCCATAGTGGTGCCCTGCCACCGAGTGACTTGTGCGGACGGATCCCTCGGTGGTTATCGCTGGGGGATCGCTCGCAAGGCGGAGCTCATACGGCGGGAAGGAGTTCGACCGGCGGGCTGAGTCGCAAGCGGCGGGGCTCCCCCCGACCTGCACACCGCTCGGCGTTGGATCGCCCAATTCGGAGGGTTCCTCGGGCGACCTTGTGACGGCGAGCCAGGAGTCAACGTGTTGTGGCGCGGGTTGCGGGCACTCCACTTTTTGGTCGAAGGATGGGAACTCGCGCACCTTCGATGAACCCCATCCGCCTGGACCGCTCCCCGATGCGAAACACCAGTCCGCATACCTAGGGAGATGTTCGGTTTGCCAACGGTGGTGCACGCCCACGACAGGGATGGCATCACGACCCCTTCCCTGCGATCCTCGATCGAGCGTCGGCTGCTGATCGGTCTGCCATTGCCGCTCCCACCAACTATTTTCCCGGTTGCCCCCCGGTTATGGGTGACGGTAAGCGCTCTGGGGTGTCTTGCTCCCACCGTAGCACGGCCACTGCCGATCCGACTTACCAGAGCCCGCTTCTGGTGCGCTTTCTCCCTTCATGCCCGACCCTCCGCTCGGTCGCCTATCAGCGCTCGCCCTGGCCCACACCCTCCACCCCCCACAACCGTCACCGAATCCTATCCTTGAACGCTTACAAAGCATGGTCTACCGGTTCTGGACTGTCTCCGCCAAGCCCTGGAGGGTCGGCCGTTTCTTCCTGCGCATCCCGCCGCTCCGTCACCCGACCCCGAGCGCTCCGGTCGTGCACCAATGTCCTCGCCCAACGCTGCTTCTCCACGGATCCCCGTCGGCGTATCGACGTGACAGCGTCTGCCCTCCATTACCGCCACGGTTGTGTTGCCCTTGACCCTCTACCGCGTCCTGAGCGGTTACCAACACGCATGCACGTTTCCATCGCGATCTCACACGCCTCTCCGGGCGAACAATGCGGGAAGCGCTCCCGGATCCCTGCGTCCACCGCCGCCTGCCTGCGGTGGACCAAACCATTTCGACGACGACGATCTCCGTGCTTGAGTCAACGACCCCACGGCGAAAGCCGGGGGCTTCCGGCTGCAGAACCGCGCCGCGATGGGCCGGTTGCCGTCGGCCCGCCAGTCCCACGTATCACCGGTCTGGCAAGGTGGTTGGCTCCGATATTCCTGGGCGCATTCCGATCCGCGTGGAGCGAGAAGCCACATTGTTTGCAATGGAAGTCGCCCCGACTCAGACGATTGGCCTTTTCCCGGTGCCCACAACGACTGCACTTCTGGCTGGTAGAGCGGGGGTCTACCGTGGCGACAACCACGCCCACCAGGGCAGCCTTGTAGCGTGCGAATCCGAGGAGGCGCGAGAAGGACCACTCGTGCAGGCGCCGCCGCTACCGCTTGCGTCCCTTCATGCGGTCACGGATGTCGGTCAGGTCCTCGAAGACCAGAATTGCGCCGGGCTCCACGGGCTGGACCATGCGCTTGGACAGCGCGTGGTCACCGTCCCGGCGGAAACGTACCTGGCGCCGAGACACCTCATGCAGGTACCGCTTGGCCGACTGTGTGCCTTTCGTCGGGAGCACGCGGCGCAACGGCACGAGCCGGCTTCAACCTCGCGCTACCGTCGCTTGCCCAAAAACCTGTTACGAGACGTTACGGCGGGGCGCGCAGCACCGAGGTCAACACCAATCACTCCTGCGATCGGGGCAACTGTGGGCTCTGGGGCCTGGACGACGACATGGAGCCAAAGCCGCCCTTTGCGGTCCACCCAGAGGTCGGACGAACGAACAGGGGTAAGCGTTCAAGGGGGGGCGGGAGCGGGGCTGAGCGAGCTGCTTCCAGAGGTGGAGGGGGCTGGACAGCGGACGATCGGTAGGATATAGTGCGGTGCATGCTAGGTCGACGAGCGAAGCGAGATCAGGCAGTGGGGAGCGACGGTGCAACGGGCGGAGGGGCTGCGGCCACCCCGGCAGCAGTGCCCGATCCGGATGTCGCCACGCTGTGGTCGCGGGTCGGGGAAG
>JAJYVN010000293.1 GCA_021791995.1 Bacillota bacterium | reverse complement strand
AGCTCCGCGCCAAACCCATCAAAGACATCTATCTCCTTCCGCTCGATCGCCGCTTCCGTTCCTTCCTCACCGCGCCCTTACCTCACCCCTCCCCCCCGCAGCTCACCGAATAGGTACCCCGGGGTGACCGGCAAAGTCAGGGCGTTGGGAAGGACTGGATCGGGGAGACAGGGGGAATGGTCCGCCAAGAAGCTCGAGGGGCTGGGAGTGGGAGGGCGCTCGGGAGAGGTTAGGTGTAGCCGCTCACGACTTTTGTCGCATAAATGGTCGGATTGGCTGTCACAAGCTTGGCACCGCGGCATGCCAGAAAAGTGATCGTCATCCTGATCAGAACGGCCATTCGCGCGACACCTAACTTGAACGGCAGCCGGTTCGGGGACCGGAGACGAGCCAGTAGGGCGCAGTGTGCGTGGCGGCGGGAGCGCTGCGAGACGGAGCGTATGGACAAGGAACTAAGCGCGAACCACCCCAAAGGCATGCGCGAAGAACGGAGACTCGCTACAAGCCGAGAAGTTGGAGGCTACGCGAAAGGTCCCATGCCATCGAGCGGAGGCCCGCTGCGATGTTGGTGAAGCCAGCGAGTCGAAGCACCGAGATCACGAGGTTGCGGATCGTCGCCAGCCCCTGCGGCGTGCTGCCCTTCCGCGCTTGGCAGAGGTCCTCCTGGAAGGTCCGGTCGCGGACGTTGTGACTGCGGTTCTCGATCCCCCAGTGGCCGGATGGAGATGGCGCGTTCCTTCGGCCCCGCCTCTTCTGTGGTCATGTCGGTGACGTACAGGGAGATCTCCGTCGACCGGTGGGAACCATCGAGGCGAGCTCGTTCGCGGCGGACCGCGACGAACGGGGCAGCGTGAGGGAAGCCGAGCGCCACTGCGCGTTCCGGTGGAATCGGTGCGAACGAAAGAGAGCGGTCCTCGATGCGGCCGTGTCCCTTCTCATGCGTGTCATGGGCGACCGGGCGGTCTGCCAGCAGACGCTTCGCTTCCTCCACCAGCGTCGGCTGGTTGTCCTTCAGACCGAAGACGTCGTGCGCCTTCTTCTCTTCGACCAAGAAGACGTCATGGGCACGCTGGGTGTGGAGGGCGTCTGCGGTCACGACCGTGCCTTCAAGGTCGATGGGCTCCAGGAACGGGCGGAAGGCGGTGATCTCGTTGGTCTTGGTGTCCACGTTCCGCTGGGCGACCGTCGTGCCCTCTTCGTGGGTGAAGACTGAGACAAGATGGACCGGACGGCCCTCGCCGAGACGGGCGCCGTGAAGCGTCTTGCCGTCGCGAGCCACCGCGGGCAAAAGAGCCGGCGGATCGACCGTCACAGAGCCCGTGCCCTCATCGTCGGTGGCGTTCCCGCTTTCCTCAGCGGACTCATCCTCTTCGGTGATCCGCGAAAGGGCGATCTCGGGAATGCGATCGGCCTTCAGACGCCCCGCTTTGACCTGAGTGCGAACCCAGGCGTTCGCGACCGCGTCGAGCTCGTCCGCGTCGACTGCCCTGAGCATTCGGTGGATCGTCGACTCCTCGGATCCGTTCCGCCTCCCCGTCGACGGGGAGATCCGACATCCCAGGCGTGCGAGCGCCTCCTCCCCGGGCTCGGAGACGAATGCGCCGATCGCCGTCAGGCTCGCATCACCGCGCAGAGCTCCGATGACCACAACCGCGAGAATCTGAGGTAGCCAGTGGCGGACGCCTCGCGGTTTGCGGAGGTCTTTGATGTCGTTCAGCGCCACGAATAGGCTGGCGAAGTCGAGGCCATTGAGGTCTGTCGTCGCGCGCATGCTGCTCCCCCTGTAAAGGACCGGGTGATCGAAGCACGCCGTGAGCAACGAGACGGCGTCGCTCCGCAGCGGGCGGAACTAGTAGAGCTTCTTGGCCCCGTGGTAGACGAAACGCCCAGAACGGCGCCCGTAGCCCGACGTAGTGCCGAGCGCGGTGAAGTTCAACGCCTTGGAACACGTGCCCACGTGCAGCGCCGGGTTCGTGAACGTCTCGACCGCCGCCACGGGGTGCCGCCAACGCGCCTCGAAGTCTGCCGACAGGCGTCGCAGGGTCAGCCTGAGCACCTCCGACGCCAGGTTCGGCCGGCGGCCCGCCGCCAGAACGCAGAAACGCGGATTGCTGGTGATGAACCGCAAGCGGCGGTGGCGCTGGTCGTCGCTCTACCCCAGCAGAGCCTCCCGGCTCCGGACGCATCGCGCAGAGGCCCAGAACCCCACCAGCGCGCACCACTGGCCGTCTTCGATCGCGACGCAACGCATCACTTCGCCGACAAGCCTCGCACCGAGCCAATGCTCAGTCTCGAGCGCCCGGTCGAAACGCTCCCGCTCGGCAGCCAGGATCGGCCGAACCACCAGCTTTGACATCCCTCCCTTCCTATCAGAAGCGCGGCGCCAGCGCCCGTACCAGCCCCCGGCTCACTTCGCGCCCGCATCCCGCCGACTTTGCCGAGACCCTGGGGAGCCCCCCACCCCGTATGCACCATCCGAGACGATGGAGACCGGAGTGGGCCACCTATCGTACATGTGCTCGGAGCGGTCGTTCGCTAAGCTGAAGCTGTCTTTTGGAGTGTATGCAAGGAGCGACCTTGAATGAGGTTGAGCCATCGTGGCCATCGGACCACGGCAGCAAGGGTTCGGGGCTGCGCATCAGATCTCCTTCTCTGAAATATGCCAAGCAACCACCAGATATAGTGCCTCCAGAGCCGATGGGATACTAGACGCCTGCGGTGCGGTTGGATAGGGCCGATCACAGGTGGGGGTTCCGAACGCCATGTAAATAGATGTGAGGCAACAGTATGCTCCGCCGATGGCATCCCTACCGCAAGGCACAAAGCCCATTCCGCGAAGCACTTCCGCAGAGACAAGGAACACACCCGTCCCCGTTCCCATATAGTGCGGTGTCCACGAGGGGGGCACCCAGCTTGGAAGGGACGGCGTACCGGTTTGCGGTACTCGCGGGGGATGGTCGCGAGGCGGAGGCGGCTCGGCACCTCACCGAACGGGGACACAAGGTGGCCGCGTTCGGGACGGTTCTGCCTGTTGATGCACCGCTTCGCGTAGCGAGTCTCGAGGAGGCGCTGCACAACGCAGATTTTATTCTGGGGCCGGCCCTCGGTACCGTGGATGGCGGTCATGCCCTCTATGGGTTGCACGGGAGGCTTGTGCTGCCGGAAGACCTTCCTTCCTTGCTCCAACCACCGATACCCTGGATCATGGGGCGGGTGGACGGGTGGTTGGCAGAGGTCCTCGCCGCCTCGGACGGTGTGGCGTGGGAGTATGGGCGGGACGAGGGGTATCGGATGTCCAACGCCATCCTGACCGCCGAGGCGGCCATTGCGGAGGGATCGCGCCGGGCTGGGTGCTCGGTCTGGGGGAGCCGGGCGCTCGTGCTGGGAGCAGGACGTTGTGGTCAGGCGATCGCCGAACGCCTCACGCTGCTGGGCGCAAACACCATCGTGGCCTCTCAGCCAGCCATCGCTGGAGGGATTGCCCTTGCGGATATTGCTTGCGAGGCATCCAGAGTGGACCTGGTCTTCAATACCATCCCGGCCCGAGTCATTGAAAGGGACTTCCTTGCCCAATTGCACGATGCTGCCGTTGTGGTCGATATCGCGAGTGAGCCCGGTGGAACCGACTTCGGTGCGGCGCGCGCGTTGGGAAAAACCGCCGTTCTTTTACCTGGTTTGCCGGGAAGAATGTTCCCACGCAGTGCCGGGTGCCTGATCGCTGAAGCAGTACTCACGTGGATCGGTCAGAGCCATTAGGACGCTCGGGAGGGAGGGACGATGGCAGTGATCGCCCTGGAGGGCAAGACCATTGGATGGGCACTGTGCGGGTCGCACCACACGCTGGCCCGCGTGCTACCGGTGATGGCGGAGGTGGCGCACTCTGGGGCTCGGGTGATCCCTGTTGTTTCAGAGACGATCACCTC
>JAJYVN010000292.1 GCA_021791995.1 Bacillota bacterium | reverse complement strand
CCCTGGAGACGTTAAACGCCTGTGGAGCAGAAGGCTCTGGCCAGGAGAACGGCCTGGTGAAACCGGCTGCTGCGAAGCAGGAACGTTCCAATAGGAAACCGGCGGTAGCCGGAAATAAAAGACTATAAGAACAGGAACGGTTACTTGCGCCGCGGAGCGAGGTAAGCGAAGGATACGTCCGCGGTCCACGCCTCAATCGGAGGGATGGAGGTGCTGCATGCGATCAGGGGCGTGGAGACAAGGCCATGGGCGAAACGGTAGCGGTGGGCGCGGGTGTGGCTTCTCGACGGTTTGTCCCTTGCATCGCTATGGTGCGGCGGGCGGAACGCGTGCACGTTTGATCGAAAGAGCCACCTTTCTTTTCCGTGGCGGAGCGTTCCAAGGCCTTGCCACCCCACTTCCTCCCGTCTATACTGGCTCGGACATTCTTTAGAACCACATCCTAAAGGCATGTCTCAAGGGTGGATGAAACGGTTCTTGGGGAGTACGGGATGTCGTCATCGACCGGGCGGGTTTATGAGCGTCGTGCACGTCTCCAAGCACAGTTGGAGGCCAATCCACTCCTCACGGATACCGAGTTGGCCCGGATGCTAGGTGTGAGCGTACAGACGGTACGCCTGGACCGGCAAGCGCTGGGGATCCCACAGGTGAGGAACCGGATGCTGTCTGCGGCACGACGCTGGCTTCGACCGGAGACCGTCGACGCCTTGGATGGGCAGTTGCGCGCGGTGGAGCCTGGGCAGAGTGCCCTGGCGGTGTTTTCTGAGCCGGTCGGGGGCACGGTGCCGTCGGGAGAATCGGTTCTCTTTGCGCGGGCCGAAGCCTTGGCCCTGGCCGCTGCCGGAATGAAGGGCGCGGACATCGAAACGGTCAAGGTACACTTCGCGACGCCTGTCAGCGACAATGGACCGGACCCGTTAGTGGGCCAAGGCGAGGTTCTGCGGCGACCCACCCATGAGAAGGCGGTGGTCCTCGTGACAATTCGTTCTGGATCACGCAGCATGCTGCGCGCGAAGTTTATGGTGCGGGTTAGCGCCGTGAAGGAGACCGGTCGTGGAGCATAGTGCGGTGGGTAGCGAAGGATTGTCGTCGCCGGATCCATCCGCAGATGCGGGCGGAACGCGGGAATTGCACACGGTGGGCCGTGCGGGTCGAGCGCGAACGCCCCATACCGTTGAAGCGGCGGCTGTGCTCGGGGTGGGACGATATCTGCCTCCGCGCGTGGTGTCAAACAAAGACTTGGAAGTGCGTCTAGACACCAGTGATGAGTGGATCCGTACCCGTACGGGGATTCGCGAGCGGCGGGTTGCCGATCCCGACCAGGCCACATCGGACTTGGCCCTGCCAGCGGCACGCCAAGCCTTGGAACGTGCGGGCAAGACCGGGGCAGACCTCGATCTGATAATCGTGGCGACGGTGACGCCGGATCACGCATTTCCCTCCACGGCGTGCGTTCTGCAGCATGAGCTGGGAGCGAACGGGTCCGCAGCCTTGGACGTCTCGGCGGCCTGCACGGGCTTTCTCTACGGGTTGGCGACGGCAGAAGCCATGATTCGTGCGGGCACCGTTCGCTATGCTCTGGTGGTGGGAGCGGAGGTGCTGAGCAAGATCGTGAACTGGCAGGACCGCACGACGGCGGTCTTGCTCGGCGACGGAGCGGGTGCGGTGGTTTTGGGACCGGCCGAGGATGGTCGCGGTATTCTCTCCACCTATCTGGGAGCGGACGGGGCGGGGGGGCCGCTGGTGCGGATGCCGGCAGGTGGCAGCCGAATGCCGACGACGCCCGAGACGCTGGCGCAGGGTCTGAACGCGTTTCACCAGAATGGCCGAGAGGTTTACCGCTTCGCCATACAGATTATGGGCGATGCCGCGGAGGAGGCGCTGCGCCGAGCGGGTCTTGGGCCGGAGGACGTGGATTTGCTCGTGCCGCACCAGGCCAACCTGCGGATCATCGAATCTGCGGCCCGGCGCTTTGGATTCCCCATGGAGCGAGTGGAAGTGAACATTGATCGCTACGGGAACACCTCCTCGGCCTCCATTCCAATCGCTCTGTCGGAGGCGGTGGAAGGGGGGCGGCTTGTGCCGGGTAGCGTCGCGTTGGCGGTAGCCTTTGGCGGGGGACTCACCTGGGGTGCGGTGGTGCTGCGGTGGGTGTGAACCGTGTTGCGCTGTTGTTTCCTGGGCAAGGGGCGCAACGGGTGGGCATGGGACAGGATCTGTATGAACGATTCCCCGAGGCGCGGTCGGTGTTTGAACGAGCATCCCGCGCGGCGGAACTGGATCTGATGCATGTCTGTTTCGAGGGGCCAGAGGAACGCCTGAATGAGACCGAGATCACGCAGCCCGCGTTGCTCACGGTCTCCGCTGCAGCACTGGCGGTGCTCCAAGCGCGAGGGGTCCGTGGGGTGGCCGCCGCCGGGTTGTCCCTTGGTGAGTATGGAGCGCTTTTAGCTGCGGATACGGCGGATCTGGAAGATCTCGTCCCGTTGGTCCGGCAGCGCGGTCGCTTCATGCAGGAGGCGGTGCCGCTCGGCGAGGGCGCGATGGCGGCAGTACTCGGGTTGGGACGGCAGGGAGTTGAGGATCTGTGTCGCCGTGCGTTGGAGACGCTGCCATCGGGTGGGTCCCCGCCTGGAGGCTGGGTGCTGTCCGCAGCGAACTTCAATACGCCCGACCAGATCGTGATCTCGGGCCACCGCGCGGCGATCGACGCGGCTGTCGCCCTAAGCCGGGAGATGGGAGCCCGCCGAGTCCGTGTGCTCCCGGTCAGCGCACCCTTCCACAGTGCCCTGATGTGTCCGGCAGCGCGACATTTCGCGCCGCTTGTGGACAGCATCCCGTGGCGCCGTGCTGCCATTCCGGTGGTGGCGAACTGCACCGCCACCGTGGTGCGCGAACCGGAGGAGATTCGCCACTGCTTGGTGGATCAGGTCGCTGGTGCGGTGCGGTGGGAGGAATCGGTCCACACCATGGTCGGACTAGGATGTGACGGCTTCCTGGAGGTGGGGCCGGGGACGACACTTTCGGGATTCGTGGAGCGGATCACTCCAGGTGCCCTGACACAGGCCGTGGGGGACAGCGCTGGCATCGAGGCGGCTCTGGAGATGCTCGCCGGATAGCCGGAAAGGAGGGGTGTTTACCATGGCTCATGCGTCACTTGGGGGGCAGGTAGCGGTCGTCAGCGGGGGATCGCGCGGGATTGGTCGGGCGTGTTGCTTGGCATTGGCGGAGGCCGGGGCCAAGGTGGTAGTTGGCTATCGTGCCCGGAAGGAGTCCGCGGACGAAGTGGTGGAGGCGATTGCTCGGTCCGGTGGTGAAGCGATCATCTTTGGCGGGGACCTCGCGGAACGAGAGCAGGCCGATGCCTTGCTCGCAAAGGCTGTGGACCGTTTTGGACGGCTGGATATTTTAGTGAACAACGCGGGTGTAACGCGCGACACACTGCTTTTGCGCATGCGGGACGACGACTGGCATGCGGTACTCCAGGCAGACCTCGACAGCACCTTCTTTTGCCTGCGAGCCGCCGCGAAGATAATGATCAAGCAGCGCCGCGGCCGGATTATCAACATTGCTTCCGTAGCAGCGATGGTGGGGAATCCAGGTCAGTCCAACTACAGCGCCGCCAAGGCGGGGGTGATTGCGCTTACGCGAACGGCCGCAGCCGAACTGGCCGGCCGGCAGGTTACAGTGAATGCGGTTGCTCCTGGGCTCATCGAGACTGAGATGACCGACGCCATCCCAGAGGGGATCCGACAGTCGATGCTGAATCGTGTTCCGCTTGGGCGGCTTGGTCGTCCGGAAGAGGTGGCTAGTGCGGTGCTCTTCCTTGCGTCGGATGCTGCCGCCTACATGACGGGGTCGGTGGTCGTTGTGGGTGGTGGGATCAGCATGGGCGGTTGAGCGTGCAGGGTGTGTTCTTTGATTGTTT
>JAJYVN010000291.1:1288-3936 GCA_021791995.1 Bacillota bacterium | reverse complement strand
TCGCTCGCTAGGCCCGCGAACACGCTGTCGAGGCGGGACACTCCAGCGCCCAACACGCCCACCAAGCACTTATCTCGCGCCTAAAAATTTCTATTTTTTGATTAAACTAGAAGCGTCCTGTAGAGATGTGATTTCGGCGGACTTTGACAGTTGAGGAAAAAAATCCCCCTTGGTACCGTTGTGGTGCAAACAACACCAGACCAAGGAGGACTCATAGATGCATTCTACCTCGACGATGGATCAACGTAAAGCCGCCGTACAAGGTGCCGTGATTGGAGGGGTCGACGTGGCGCAAGGCTGGCATTACATCCAGTGGCTCTTGCCGAATGGGTTGTCCGCAGGTAAACCGATGCGGTTTGACAATACCCGGAGCGGGTTCGATGCGATGTGGGCCCGGCGTCCCGCCGGGGCCCGCCTCGTGATTGGGCTCGAATCCACTGGCCCGTATTGGTTGCCCCTAGCGCACTGGCTGCGTCAACAACCCGGCGTCACGGTCGTCTTGGTGAATCCCCTGCACACGCACAAGCTCAAAGAAGTCGACGACCACACGCCCTCGAAACACGACGCCAAGGATGCCGGAATTATTGCCCGGGCGGTCGCCGAAGGGCGGTACCTGCCCTGGACGCCGCGGGAGGGGGTCTGGAGCGAACTGACCACCTTGTCGGTGACGCGGTGCCAGCAGAAGGCGGACGTTGTGCGCTGGCAGAATCGCATTCAGGGATGGCTGGATGTCTATGCCCCGGAATTTCGGCGGGTCTTCAAGGCCTGGAATGGCCTAGCGGCCTTGTGGGTGCTGGACACCGTGCCCTTGCCGGCGGACGTCTTGGCGTATCCCTGCGAGGACTTGGTTGCGGGCTTGCTGGAGGCGTCCCATCATCGGGTCGGGCGTAAACGGGTGACGGCCTTGGTGACGGCGTATCGCGACTCCATTGGGGTGCCTGGGCACCCGAGTGCGCGCGCCCAGTTAGCCGCGTACTTGGGGCATTGGCGCGCGGCGTGCGCCAATGCCCCAAGTACGCGGCCACAGAAGCAGCGCAGCAGGAATTGGTGGCCTCAGTACCAGGGGCGGACGCCTTGCGGGCGATTCCGGGCTTTGGTCCGGTGGTCATTGCGACCCTGTTGGGCGAATTGGGGAACTTAGCGGATTATGCCCATCCTCAGCAGGCGGTACGGATGGCGGGTCTGAACGTGGTGTCCGACAACTCCGGCACGTATCGGGGGAAGACCTGCGTATTACGGAAAAGTTGAGCCGCTGATTTCGGAAAGTCTGCGCCGCCCAGTCCAGTAATTATGAGCCAGTCTTGGCGAAAATGATGCGCCACGCCGAACGGAAATACTGCGCCACCGAACTATCGACAGGAGCGTCACGATTCTTGCCGAATGGAGGAGTTCGGGCGATCTTGCCCGAGTCCTCATGCAAGGAGTGACGATCCGTGAAAACAACACGGAGGCGATTAACCATGCTCGACTTTCGCGAAATGCTACGGCTGTATTATGACGTGCATCTCAGCTACCGGGAAATCGCGCGGGCGCTGAAGACGCATCACAGCACCGTCAGCCGCTGTCTCGCACGCTTCGAGACAGCCGGTGGCACATGGCCGCTGGCGGGCACCGTCACCGATCACGATCTACAGCGGTGGATGCACCCGCAGCCCCTCGGCCGGCCGCGCACGCGGCCGGAGCCCGATTGGTCGCGTATCCACGCCGACTTGCGCCGATATCGGCAGTTGACGCTGCAGCAGGTCTGGAGCGAATACAAGGAGGCACATCCCGACGGCTACCAATACAGCCAATTTGTCACCCGGTACCGCGACTATGTGAAGTCGGTGAATGTGGTCTACCGGAAGCGGTATCATCCCGGCGACCAGATGCAAGTCGACTTCGCCGGGGACACCCTCCCGATTTATGACCGGCGGGGTCGCGTGATTCAGCGCGCCGCGGTGTTTGTGGCCGTGCTCCCGTACAGTAACTACACCTTTGTCGGTCTCTACCCGGATCAAACCCTGGCCTCCTGGATCCGGGGCCACGTGGAGGCCTTGGCCGCCTTTGGTGGGGTGCCCCGGATGGTGGTGCCCGACAATCCGAAGCCCTTGGTGACCGATGTGCGGGGCGATGTCGTGCTGCATCCCACGTACCAGGATCTAGGACGCCATTACCATTGCGGCCTGGTGCCTGGGCGTCCACGCAAACCGCGCGACAAGGCCAAAGCAGAAAGCCATGTGCTGATTGTCGAACGCTGGATTCTCATGGCCCTGCGCCACGTCCCGTGCGGCAGCTTGGGCGAAGCCCAAGAGCGAGTGGCCGCCTTGGTGGAGCGGTTGAATCACCGGCCATTTCAAAAACTGCCGTGGAGCCGCCATACGCGGTGGTGGGAGGAGGAACGCCAGACCCTGCGTCCATTGCCCCCGCAACCCTATGTGCTGGCCGAATTTCGGCAATCGCGCGTGGGGCCCGACTATCACGTGCACATCGACCACAGTGCCTACAGCGTTCCCTATACGCTCGTGGGCCAGATGGTGGCGGTGCGGCTGACCGCCGCCACGGTGGAATGTTTCGTCGACCACCAGCGCGTCGCCAGCCATCCCCGGGCGACCCGGCGAGGCACGTGGTCCACGCGGCACGAGCATATGCCGCCGCACCATCAGGCC
>JAJYVN010000291.1:0-1278 GCA_021791995.1 Bacillota bacterium | reverse complement strand
ATGGCCAAAGGATGGTCCCCGGATTATTTTGTCCGTTGGGCTGCCGACATTGGGCCGCACACGCGGGATCTCATTGCGGCCATTCTGGCCGCCGGGCCGATTCCCGAACAACACTTCACGCGGTGCCGAGGGATTCTCGGCCTCGGCAAAACCTACACCCCCGCAGTGTTGGAACGCGCGGCCGAACGCGCGCTTCACGCGGAGGTGCAGACGGTGAAAGCCGTGAAGATTTTCTGTGAGGCGGTCGCCGCCGAACCGGCGCCGCCGCGCCGTCGAGCCGCTCACGGGAATACCCGTGGTCCGGCCTATTATGCCGCCGAGTCTCCCACGAGACCGGCGTCTCAAGGAGAGTGAGTGATCCCTGATGTTGTTAGAATATCCGACGCGCGACCGCTTGCGTCAACTCCGTCTGTCGGCGATGGTGGCTGAGCTCGATCGCCAACAGGCCGATCCGGACAGCGCGACCCTGAGTTTCGAGGACCGGTTAGGGCTGCTGGTCGATGCGGAATGGTTGGAACGATCCAATCGGCGGTTGCACCGCCGGCTGCACGAGGCGCATCTGCGCCTCGTCGCCACGCCGGAAGACATCGATTGGGCCGCCCCCCGCGCCCTGCCCAAACCCGAGCTACGGGCCCTCTTCACCAGTCGGTGGGTGACCGCCCATCAAGCGGTCTTGCTGACCGGACCCACGGGCGTTGGCAAGACGTTCATCCTCTGTGCACTGGGCCATGCGGCCTGTCGCGCTGATTTCCGCGTGCGGTACTACCGCTTGCCCCGCCTGTTCGGGGAGGCGACCCTCGCCCGGACGGAGGGCCGCTGGTTGACCTGGTTGGCCGGCTTGGCCCGCCTCGACCTACTCTTGGTGGATGACTGGGGGTTGGATCCGTTCACGGAGGAACAAAGCCGCGAGCTGCTGGAGATTGTCGATGATCGCTATGGCCTCCGGGCCACGGCCATCGCCATTAAGACACCGTTGGACCAATGACATGGCCTCTTTCCCGACCCGACTGTGGCGGATGCCATCTTGGACCGCCTGGTGCACCAGGCCCACCGGTTGGCGCTGCAGGGGGAATCCATGCGCAAGACCTTGTCACGCCCCGCGGACCGCGGTACAACAGAAGGAGGATCCCAAGAATCCGGTGGTGCATAATTTCCGGATTCGGCGGCGCACTATTTGTGACTCTGCTGGCGCCGACTTTTCAGACTGCCTGGCTAATCGCTCCGGAATACGCAATTTAGCTGACTATTTTCGGTTTATCACCGATGACGATGGAAAAA
>JAJYVN010000015.1 GCA_021791995.1 Bacillota bacterium | reverse complement strand
AGGGGCGTCGTTGCGCCTGTCATTGGTAGGATACTTGGAATATGGATCCGCACCATGCGCTCTCAAGCAGCGAAGACGGCAAAGCGTCTCGGTATAGTAACTACTCAGGCCCCGGTAAAAGGGAACCGCAGCCCCTGGCTTCAGGCACGGGGATACGCCGTGTCTCTTCGGGCATTGACAATCGGGCCCACGTACCGTAACCTTGCCATAAAATGAAAGCCGGACCCGGCTGGGGGTGCCTGCGCCGTGCGCGGGCTGAGAAGGGGCGGGGCCCCTACCCTTCGGACCTGACCTGGGTAATGCCAGCGTAGGGAAGCTTCGCGGGAAGGGTTGGAACCCTCTCCGGAGGCGCCCAGCGGCCTCCGGTTTTTGTTATACCCGCACCGGGCGGGGGTTTGGGGAGGGTTCGGGATGCGGAAGTATGCCGAGGGTCGCAACGGCGCGTGCGTCACGCAGATGCACTATGCCCGACAGGGAACGATCACGGAGGAGATGCGCGTCGTTGCTCGACGCGAGGGGCTCGAGCCGGAGTGTGTTCGTTCAGAGGTGGCACGTGGGCGGGCGATTATTCCAGCGAATCCGCACCATGACGCACTGGTGCCGATGGGGATTGGCCGCAATCTCTCGGTGAAGATCAACGCCAACATTGGTAATTCTCCGACGAGTTCTGGTCTTGACGAGGAGGTGGGAAAGCTTCTTCTCGCCGAGAAGTTCGGAGCGGATACTGTGATGGATCTCTCAACGGGCAAGAACATCGACCCCATTCGCTGCGCGATCATTGACCGGGCGAGTGTTCCCATCGGTACCGTTCCCATCTATCAGGCGCTGGAAGAAGTCCATTCGATTGAGGACCTCAGCGCCGAATTACTGCTGGATGTGATTGAGCGGCAGGCCAAGCAGGGTGTTGACTACATGACGATCCATGCTGGCGTGCTGCTCGAGCACCTGCCACACTGTCAGCACCGCATCACCGGCATTGTCAGCCGGGGTGGAGGGATTCTGGCGCGTTGGATGGTACATCACCGGCGCCAGAATCCACTCTATGTGCACTTCGACCAAGTGCTCGACATTGCGGCTCACTATGACGTGACGCTGAGCCTCGGCGATGGTCTAAGGCCGGGATGCCTGCACGACGCGTCGGACGCTGCGCAGTTTGCGGAATTGCGGACGCTGGGTGAATTGACGCAGCGGGCCTGGCAGCGCGATGTGCAGGTCATGATTGAGGGGCCTGGGCATGTGCCCATGGATCAGATCGCCGAGAATAACCGTCTGCAGGCGGAGATCTGCCAGGAGGCTCCCTTCTACACCCTGGGGCCGCTCGTGACCGATATTGCTCCGGGATATGATCACATCACTTCGGCCATCGGGGCTGCCATGACGGCTTGGTATGGTACGGCGATGCTGTGCTATGTGACGCCGAAGGAGCACTTGGGCTTGCCGAACGCCGAAGATGTGCGGCAGGGTGTGATTGCGTACAAGATTGCCGCGCACGCAGCGGATGTGGCACGTGGGCGGCCCGGGGCACGGCTTCGCGATGATGAACTGAGCCGCGCCCGTTACACCTTCGATTGGAACCGGCAGTTTGAACTCTCGCTTGATCCGGAACGCGCGCGCGCGATGCACGATGAGACGTTGGCGGACGACTACTTCAAGACCGCAGAGTTCTGCTCAATGTGCGGGCCCAAGTATTGCCCGATGCATAACTTCAAAGACGTAGATTGGGGTGCTCTGGAGGAGGCCATTGCGGAAGGGGCCGCGCAAATGGCCTGATCCTCACGGAGAGAGCGGTTGCTGCGAGAGGGACCAGTGCCGGGAGGTGATGGTCCCTCTCTGCATGGGGAGGACGTGGGGTGGTATGGAATCGGCCACCAGGGTTGCCCCCTGCATGCCTGGCCACTGTGGCCGGGTTGACGCTGCACCGTAGGGGTGCGTTCGCCGCCCCGGCTCATGGAAAAACAAGTAGCACAAGGAGGTCTGACCCCACTCAAGGAAGCAAATGACCGAGCTTGGTCTTCTTGGCGGCGAGGTAGGCCGCATCCTCTGGTCGTTCCGGTACCTTGAGCGGTAGGCGCTCGACGATCTCTAGACCGAAGCCTGCGAGGGCATATTGCTTCTGTGGGTTGTTGGTGAGGAGGCGAATCTTCTGCACGCCGAGGTCCGCCAATATCTGTGCGCCCGTTCCGTAATCGCGGGCGTCGGGCGGAAAGCCAAGGGCTATATTGGCCTCCACCGTATCGAGCCCCTTGTCCTGGAGTGCATAGGCTCGGACCTTGTTGCTCAGTCCGATGCCTCGACCCTCCTGGCGCAGGTAACAGACCACGCCGCGGCCTTCGGCTGCGACGGTGGACATCGCGCTATCCAGTTGCTCTCCGCAGTCGCAGCGCAGTGAGCCAAAGACGTCTCCGGTGAGGCATTCGCTGTGCATGCGCACGAGAACAGGCTGGCCGTCCGCCACGTCTCCCATCACCAGGGCGACATGGGTCTGTCCACCGGTCACTTCGTCATAGGCAACGAGGCGCCACAGGCCATGCCTCGTGGGGAGTTGAGCTTCCGCCACGCGGCGCACCAGGCCCTCGCGCTGATGGCGATAGGCCACGAGTTGCGCGATGCGCAACATCACCAAGTGGTGAGTCCGAGCGAAGTGCTCTAATTCAGGTCGACGGGCCATGGTGCCGTCGTCGTTCATGATCTCGCACGTCACGCCGGCCGCCTCGAGACCAGCAAGCCGCATGAGGTCGACCGCTGCCTCTGTGTGACCAGGACGGCGCAGTACGCCTCCCTCTCGGGCCCGCAGGGGCAGGATATGACCGGGGCGAACCAGGTCTTCCGGACGGCTTTGGGGGTCCGAGGCCACGCGGATGGTGTGGGCGCGTTCCGCAGCGGAGATGCCGGTGTGCGTGTCTCGTGCGTCGATGCTTACGGTGAACGCGGTGCGCATGCGTTCCTCATTGGAGCGTGCCTCAACCATCAACGGCAACTGCAGCCGGTCAATGTGCGCCTCGTCCATCGCGAGGCAGATCAATCCGCGCCCGAAACGCGCCATAAAATTGATGGCTTCGGGTGTGGCATGCTGGGCGGCCAGAATCAGGTCGCCTTCGTTTTCGCGCTCTGCGTCATCGACCACGATGACGAAGTGTCCCTGGCGTAACTCTGCCAGAGCCAATTCCACCACTGCGGCTTCTTCGGTTGTATGCACCGTCCTACGCCTCCTCCGCTTCCCGACGAAACACTCGCTCCACATACTTCGCCAAAATGTCTGTCTCTACGTTCACGGCATCACCCACCTGCCGCATGCCAAGCGTGGTGTGGGCCTGTGTCTCTGGAATGATGGCCACCGTAAAGCGAGGGCCATCGAGACGGGCGACAGTCAGGCTGACACCGTCGACCGCGATCGAACCACGAGGGGTGATGTAGCGGAGAAGATCCGGTGCCACTTCGATCTCAAGAAGAAGTCCCGCTGTTAGGCTCCGGTCCACCAGCCGCGCGGTACCGTCGATGTGTCCCTGCACGAAGTGCCCGCCCAGCCGTCCATGCGCCGGGAGGGCTCGCTCCAGGTTGACGCGGTCGCCGGGCCGAAGTGTGCCGAGGGTCGTGCGCTCCAGAGTGAGTGGTACTGCCGTCACCAGGAACGATGTTAAATCCTGTTCCTCCACGGTGAGGCACGGGCCGCTGACGGCAACGCTCTCTCCTGGCCCGAGCGACGCCGCGAACGGGCAGGCGATCCGTAGCTGCATGCCATTGCGATCCGGCATTTGCCGTGCCGCGATGACCTCACCGATGGCCTCGATCAGTCCTGTGAACATGGAATGCTGCTCCCCTCAATCTCGGCTGTTAGCCAGATGTCGGGACCAAGCGGCCGCGCTTGGAGATGGTGGATCGAGATTGCTTGGTCCATGCGCTCAGGTCCATGACCTCCCGCAAACGGGCCGGGGGCGGAGGCACCGATGAGCTTGGGAGCGAAGATGCAGACGATCTCGTCGATGAGATGTGCGGAAAGAAGAGAGGTGGCGAGTGTAGGTCCCCCCTCGAGCAGCACGCCCAAGCAGTTGCGGCGATGAAGGGCCGCCAGGATGGCCTTCGGCAAGCAGTGGCCCTCGGCGTCCGCGTCAATCACTTCAACCTCGGTGCCGGTTTGGCGCAGGCGATCGGCCCGTTCAGGCGCACAGCTCGCAGTGACCAGGAGAAGTGTTCCGGGTCGTAGCACGCGAGCCGAGGGTGGCGTGCTACCGTGACTATCTGCAACGACACGGAGCGGGTCGCGTCCTCCCGGGATGCGGCAGGTGAGCTGGGGGTCGTCGTAGAGCACTGTACCGGCTCCCACCAGCACGGCATCCAGGCGATCGCGGAGCCGATGTACCTCGGTACGTGCGGGGGGTGCGGAGACCCAGCGGCTGTTGCCAGAGGCGGTGGAGATCCGGCCGTCAGCGGTCATGGCGTATTTATACAGCACTCGGGGGCGACCCAACCGGCGTGCGGTGAGGTAGAAGCGGTTGGCCCAAGCGGCTCGATCGGATAACACTCCGAGGGAGACCTCTACCCCCGCCTGGCGTAGGTGCTCCAGGCCCCTGCCTGCGACCCGCAGATCGGGATCGATGACCGCCACGACGACCTGCTGCACGCCGGCCTGGATGATCGCATCCGTGCACGGGGGCGTGCGACCGAAGTGATTGCACGGTTCCAGGGTAACGTAGAGGGTGCTACCTCGAGCAGCTACCCCTGCCGCTTGCAGCGCGGTGACCTCGGCATGTGCTTGGCCTGCCCGGGCGTGAAAACCCTCCCCGACGATTCGTCCATCACGCACGACGACTGCGCCGACGATGGGGTTGGGGGCGGTTCGACCCGCCCCGCGTTCCGCTAGTTCCAGGGCGCGCGCCATAAAGACCGCGTCAGTGGTCGCCACCGTATCCCCTCCCCCCAAAAGAAGAAACCCCGATGACCACAGAGCCATCGGGGTATGGCAACGTTCGGAGGGCGAGCCCCATGCCGCAGGCTCACCATACTCCTTCTCCCATCCGGACTCTACCGTCGGCCCCGGATTCGCACCGGGTCGTGCCTCCACGGGAGGAGGCTTGCGGCGCTTGTCCCTCGGTACCGAGGGCATCACCGCCGGTCGGGAATACCCTGGAAGTCCCAGGATCACCCTGCCCCGAAGGAGTGGTCAATTACCGGCGCAGGGTAGCATGGCTCTCCAGGATGCGTCAAGCACTGCGGCCTTCGAGGTTCAGATCGCGCTTTCGCGCACTGCGGTCAGTCCATCCGCCTCACCGCTTGAGATGGCCTCTTCTTCGGTGGATTCCTCGGTTCCCTCCAGGGCGTTCCAACGGTCCAGATAGGAGAGGACGGAGAAACAGAATGTGGCATGGGACCAGCACAGGGGAGCCACCGACAGAGGGGATCCGTTGTACGGATTGACCTGTTCCGGCAGGATCCCTGTCGGCATGGCCTGGTCGACCACCCACTGCAAGAGTTCCCGGGAGCGCTCCAGATCAGCCCGGTTCGTGGCGGTCAGGGTATACCAGTCCGCAAGCCAGAGCGTGGTGATGAACCACGGATTGCCGGGTACGCTGTCGAAGTCGTACCAGTTGGTGCGGAAATACTGGTCGCCCGTGTAGCGGGCCATACCGCCGACCTCTGTTTGCACCCAGAGTCGTTCCTCGAGGATGCGCATCGTTGCGGCCATGTGTGGATCGTTGGCGGGTAGGACACCGAAGAGGAACAGCCCCGCGATGCTCGAGTCCGGGGTGGGATCGCGCCGGACGGAACCGTCTTCGGCCACCTGGAGGGTACGGACGAACCGGCCGAGCGCGGTGTCGAAGAGGTGGGCGATGATTCCGTCCCGAACGCGCTCTGCGGCCAGCCGATAGCGCTGCGCGTTCTGGCGGTCACCCACGAGTGCCACCAGTTGCGACGCTGCCTCGAGCGCACCATACACTGCGGCGCAGGTCCAAGTATGTACTCCGCGCCGCTCCTCCCAGAGGTCGTACGTTTCGCGCGGCAGACCGAGGTGGGGGTGGATGTAGCCGAGAAGAAATTCAGCGGCGGGCTGGATTAAGGTAGGGATGAGTTGAAGTACCAGCTCACTGTCGCGTGAACGCTGGTAGTGTTCCCAGAGTGCCCACAGGACGAGGGCCGTTTCGTCCTCTTGGATCGGCAGTTGTTGACGTCCATTTTGAATCCAGGGATGCCAACAAGACCCGGCTGATCCGTCCGGATTGTACTTTTGCAGGAGAAAGCCTCCCTGGGTGAGTGCATGGGCGCAGAAGTGGAAGAAGGGAGCCACCAGTTCCGGATAGCCCGAAGCAATGATGCTGCGACTGATCAGCGCGCCGTCGCGTGGCCAGACGTACGAGTAGTGGTCGCGATTGTACTGCAGGATGTCCGAGTCGTTGGCTGCGGTGATGCCCCCGGTGCGGTCGATATGTGCCCGCACAATGGCCAAGGACAAACCGTAGAGGTGCGCGACGGATGGGGATAGGTTAGCGAAGGTGAGCGGCTGTTTGTGGACCCAGGTTTGCCAGTACGCGCGGACTTGGCTCACCATCGTGTCAGGGGTTGCCGCCCGCACCATTTGGTCGAGGCGTAACGTCTGTCCGTAGGTCTTTCCTAGGCACAACCAGTACCAGACGGTTTCCTGGCCGCGCGCGGGCAGTTGCAGGCGAAACGAAACCGTGCTATCTACGGATCCCTGGGCGATCGGATTGCCTTCCAATCGCCCGTCCTCTGCATCACGCCAAGTACCCTCAGCTCCACGGAAGCGCTTTACGCCGGTCGCATACTCATAGATACCACCCAAGGAGGATCGCCCGTTGACCATGACGTAGCGGTCGCGCTTGTAGTGGTAAAGGAGCGCCGCCGACGGGTCATAGACCGCCGTGTCGCCAATGTCTGTGTCATCGAGGGATAGGTCTTGATGGAAGAACACGCGTACCTCGCGCTCCGTTTCCGCGAGGCTTTCCACCGCAACGCGGCGTATGTATATGTTTTCCTGGTGATGCACCACGTCAGTACAGTGCAATGCAAGGCCAAGAATCTCGTTGCGCAACTCCGTCTGGCCGACGAGCCCTTCGGACTCGTATCCCAGTTCGCAGGTCCATCCCGGTTCTCCCACCCAGGAGAAGCGGCCACTCACCCATACCCCCATGCGGCAGCGGTGTCCGCCGACATGGTTCCACAGGCCTACATAGGGGTAATAAATATCCCGAATGGCGTAGCCGTCATCGAGCGTGAACAGGAGCTGTCCGTTCCCGAGAACCAAACTGCGCGGCATGCGGACCTCCGTTCACTTATGCCCACCCTGGTGGGCAGATTATCCCGCGTAGTGTATGCATGGACGTTCCTTGGAACACATGCCCTCGCGGTACGCAGACCTCAGTTCCCCTCCGCTGCCACCTCAGCCGAGGCGACAATCTCCTGAACGATGGCTCGATACTCGTCAAGCAGGTGGCTTCCTCCTCCGTCGGTGGATTCTGCGAGCAGGTGTACGGTGGGGCGGTGTGCGTCGGGCAGTACCGCAACCCACTCCCCACCCTGCCGGACCTTGATGCCATCCAGGAGGGTGACCTGCTTATCCATGGTGCTTTCGACCAGACGGCGCATCAGGTGCCCTTTGGCCTGCCAGGGACAGGGCACCGTCTCATGCGTGACCCTGGGCTGTGGCAGTTCGGCAAGGATACGGCTCAGGGGGTGTTCTTCCTCACTGAGCCATTGTACGAGCAAACCAACCGAAAAGAGCGCATCCACCCCCGGGTGGAAGAAGGGAAATGCGAAGCCTCCCTCCCCATCCCCGGCCAACACCAATCCACCTGCGCTGGCTGCATGCATCATGGCCCGAACCCCGGCTCCGATGCGCCGGACGCGGACCGTACTCCCGCACACCTCTTCGATGAGGGATGTCGCGGTGATGGGAACAGCGATTTCTTCGCCCTGCCCGTGGCGTGCTGCCAAGGCACTGAAGAGGACAAGCGCGTGTTGGCCCGACAGCGGCATGCCGTTGTCGTCCACGATCAGAAGCCGCTCTCCCGGAGTATCCACCTGCACCCCAAAATCGGCGTGCAAGGCACGCACGGTTTGACCAATGGGCTCCGGCGCTGTGCTGGCGCGCACGAGGATCGGCTCGCAGGAGAGTTCCGAGAGGACCTGGGTGAGGATTTGGGCGCCGGAGCCTTCTGCGGGGCAGGCGACCACCACGCGCTTATTTGATGTGGATCGCGTTCTCCGCAGCTTGTTCAGGTAGCCGGTGAGGTAGATCTCGAGCACCTTGGCCGGGTAGCTGACCATGCCCACATCCTCGGCAGCTGCGCGGCGTGCGTCCTCGCGGAAATAGAGGTTCTCGATCTTTCGCTCGGTTCCCGTGTCCACGTCAATGCCGCGGCTGTCCAAAAAGCGTAATTCCATCGCTCCCGGCTCCGTCGTCTGCATCTGTGCGTAAATTCCGCCGCGCGCACCCAGGGCTCCGGCCGCGTAGCGGGTGACCGGCAGGGGGACGGTGTCAAGGTTGAAGACGCGTACGCCGGTCGATGCGAGCCCGGCAACCAGTGCCCGTTTCATCATTGTCGATGCCGGGTGTCCGTCGCGACTGACCACTACGCCGTCACCGCGCTGTAATGTGCTTCCATAAGCTGCACCGAGCCGGACCGCAACCTCGGGCGTGACATCGACATTGGCCGCTCCGGCAACGCCCGTTGCGCCGAAGAGGGTCTGCCGCCAATGGGTGCCCCAGATGATGCTTTGGTTGACAACGGCACCGGCCTCAATGACCTTGTTAGGCCATATTTTTACATCTGTCTGCACCTGCGCATCCGCCTGGAGGCGGCAGCCATCCGCGACCACCGCCCCGTCGAGGACCGCGCTTCCCGCGCCGATGCGAACCCCCCGACCAAGAACCGCCGCTCGTGCCATGGCGCCTGGACCGACATAGGTGTTACCCAGCAGCACGGACCGTTGTACGGTGCTATTCCGATCCAGCACACAACTTGCTCCGATCACCCCGGGCCCCTCGATGATCACGTCTTCTTTGATCGTGGTATTGTCCCCGATCCAGAGCGGACCGCGCAACTGGGCGGATGGATCGATGATCGTCCCGGGGCCAACCCAGATGTCCTGGGGTAGGCGCCGACCGGCCAATTGCAGGGAAACCCGTCCGGTCAGGGCGTCGTGGTTTGCCTGCACGAACTGATCAATGGTCCCGATGTCGCACCAGTAGCCGCTAACCTCTTCGCCATGCATGGGGGATCCCATGGAAAGGAGACGCGGGAACAGGTCCTTGGAGAAATCGAAGGTCTGGTTCTGGGGGATTTCAGCGAGAGCCTCCGGTTCGAGAACATAGATGCCGGTGTTGATGGTGTCCGAGAAGACTTGGGACCAAGCTGGCTTCTCCAAGAAGCGCGTGATGTTGCCTTGGACATCGGTGATGACCACGCCAAACTCGAGGGGATTTGAAACGCGTGCCAGCGCCAGCGTGACCCATGCGCCCTTGCGGTGATGGGCTGCGATCACCTTTCCCAGATCGATGTCCGTCAGAGCGTCACCGCTGATCACCAGGAGGGTTTCGTGGAGACCCATCGCGCAGCGGCGCACGCTGCCGGCCGTTCCAAGTGGTTCCTGTTCCACGGAGTAGGTGATCTGCATGTCGAAGTCTCGCCCGTCGCCAAAGTACTCCTCGATCTGGGTTGCCAGATAGCGGACGGTCACCATGACCTCGGTGATCCCATGCTGACGCAACAGGTGCAGGATGTGCTCCATCACGGGACGGCCCACGACTGGGAGCATTGGCTTTGGACGGGAAATCGTGAGCGGGCGAAGTCGGGTTCCCTCGCCACCAGCCATCACCACTGCCTTCATCGCGCGTCACTCCTTCACCGACGGTTTGGGCCAGAAAGCGAGAACCGAGGTGGCCACGACGATGGCGCATTCCATAGCATTTCCGCCTTGTTACGTTTTCTTGACGCATCGTCCTCCTTCCTCCTGTTGCCACATAGAGAAACCGCGATCCCGCACCTGTAGGATGCTCCCTTTGGTATCCTGATCGTTCGGGGGGAGTTTGCTGGATGACCGAAGCGACGCAGCGCAATCCCCTGGCGTCAGCCAGGGGATTCAGTGGTCTTGTTAACTTCTTCCCGCTGTGTATGGTAAAATGTAAGGTATGGAGCGCAGGGCATACAAATACCGTGTTTATCCAACCGACGAACCGGCGCGTGAACTGACGCGGATTCTTGGTTGCGTGCGGTACGTGTACAACGGGGCGCTTGCACTGCGAACCCAAGCATGGTTCGACCGGCACGAACGCATCGACTACGCCGGAACGGATCGACTCCTGGTACGGATGAAGAAGAAACCGGAGACTTCCTGGTTGGCGGCAGTAGCCTGCGTGCCGCTTCAGCTGAACGCAGCGTTCGTCAACTTCTGTGCGGGTCGTGCCAAGTACCTGCACTTCCACTGCAAGCACGACCAACAGGGCGCCACACATCGCATCGGTGGGTTTCGGTGGAACGACGGTAACCTCACACGGGCCAAGATGGACACGCCGCTCGACATCCGATGGACGCGACCGGCCGGCGCGGAGCCCACCAACGTCACGGTGCGTAGGGACCCTGCCGGCCGGTCGTTCATCTCCTTTTCCACCAAAGAGGAGATTACTCCATTGCCTGTGGTCAACGCCACGGCGCGGACCGACATTGGATTGTTGGACACCGTCCCACGGAGCACGGGAGAGAAGGTGGGGAGCGAACGGTTCTTCCGGCGGGATGAAAAGCGACTCCCCAAAGCGCAGGTGCGTCTGGCCCGAACGTGCAAGGACACGCGCACGCGCGCCAAGACGCGGCACAAGGTGGCCCGCATCGCCGACCGGCGATGGGACTTCACGTACAAACGGGGCACGCGCATCGTCCGCGAAAACCAAGTGGTATGCGCGGAGCGTTTGAACGTGAAGGGGATGCTCGCGAACCCGACGCTGACCAAGAGCATCGCAGTGGGATCGGGCGAACGGTTGCGGCATGGGGAGTACAAAGCGCAGTGGTACTGCCGCAGATTCCTTCCGATCAGCCGTTTCTGCCCAAGCAGCAAGCGTTGCCACGCCTGTGGTCCCCTCCTGGAGCATCTGCCTCTTACCATGCGGTACTGCGAATGTCCCGTATGCGGTGCCGCCCTGGACCGGGACGTAAACGCCGCGCAGAATATTCGGGATGCGGGACGCGCGGAGTGGGTAGCCGGGCTGGTGGTGGCTGCCTATGGAGGGGACGGTCGACCCAATCGGAAACGAGCGGGCGGACCCCGGAGAAGCAGGAACTCGCGGTGAGCGGTCACTGGGAATCCCCCGGCTTTAGCCGTCGGGAGGCGGTCAAGGAGGATGTGGTTTCCCTGGATTGTTACCTCGACAATGCTGCCACAACACCGGTCGCTCCAGAGGTGGCCAGGGCCATGTTGGAGGCGATGGGGGTCGCATCGGAGCATCGTTTGATTGGGAGCTTCGCCAATCCCTCGGCTGCATATCGTTGGGGCGTGCAGGCATCGCGCTGCGTCGATGCGGCCCGTGGTGTCGTGGCTACGACACTCGGCGGCCAGGCGGACGAGGTCGTCTTCACCTCGGGGGGCACCGAGGCCAATAACCTTGCCATCCTTGGGCTGGCCTCTGCCCTGCGTCGCCGCGGTCGCCATCTGATCACGACTGAGGTGGAGCATCGCTCGGTTCTCGATGCTTGCCATGCCCTGGAGGAGGAAGGCTGGGAGGTGACGCGCCTGCCGGTGGATGACGCAGGGCAGGTGCAGGCCTCGCAGGTGCAGCGTGCTTTGCGGCCTGACACGGTTCTCTGCACATTGGCCCATGTGAATAATGAAGTCGGGACGATTCAACCAATTGCCGAGATTGCGCAGGCGCTTGGCACCCGCGGACCGATCTTGCACGTCGACGGTGTTCAGGCGTGTGGCAAGATGCCGACGCCCTATGCCCTGTGGGGCGTTGGTTTAGCCAGCCTCTCGGCCCACAAAATCAATGGTCCCAAGGGTGTGGGAGCCCTCTGGATTCGTGCAGGCGTTCGCGTGCGTCCGCTCTTCCACGGGGGTGGTCAGCAGGGTGGCCTGCGTCCAGGCACCGAGAACGTTCCTGGCATCGTGGGCTTCCGTCGCGCATTGGAACTGGCTACGGCGGATGCCACAGAGACGACGCGACGGTTGCGGGAACATAAATTGCGGTTGTGGCGACGGCTGCGGGAGGCGTTGCCCGGGCTCGCTGCCAATGGTCCGGACCCTGAGGATCCGGT
The DNA here is from genome assembly GCA_021791995.1 of Bacillota bacterium. Taxonomy (GTDB): domain Bacteria; phylum Bacillota; class Sulfobacillia; order RBS10-35; family JAJYVN01; genus JAJYVN01. The sequence continues at coordinate 9,062 of JAJYVN010000015.1, read as the reverse complement.
GCGGGCGGCACCGCACATCCTGAACGTGTGTTTCGAGCGATGCTTATCTGGGGTGGTTCGCGCGGAGGTTCTGTTGCACCGGATGGAGGAGCACGGCCTCGCCTGCTCGGCGGGATCGGCATGTAGTGCTCGCCGACCAGCTCCCAGCCACGTTCTGGTAGCCCTTCGTCTAGGACAGGGGTGCATCGGCTCGAGCCTCCGTTTCAGCGTGGGGCTCCAGACGGCGACGGCGGAGATTGACCGAGCGGTGGACATCATCCGCACCGTGGTTTCTGAGCACGCGGAGGTTGCGGCGCGGTGGTCCCGTTGAGCACGCGGGAGGAGTTGGTCATTGGCCGCTATGCGGAGATTGCGCTCAAGGGTGGTAATCGGCGACCGTTCGAGCGAGCCTTGGTGCGCCGCGTGAAGGACCAGTTGGGTGAGCGTGCGCGGGTGGAGGTTTCGGGCGGCAGGGTCTTGGTGCATCTTGTCCCAGGTGCGGCGCTGTCCGATGCGACATTGGCTCTGTGCCGGTCGTTCGGAGTCGTTTCCGCTCAGCCAGCCGTTCGGTTGCTTCGTCCAGTCGAGATGAGCGAGGTGGCGTCCGAGGTGATCGCTTTGGCGCAGCAGGCGATCCAAAGGGGCGCATCCAGCTTCAAGGTGGCGGCGCGTCGCGCCGATAAGGGTTTCTTTCTGAACTCGCTCGAACTGAATCGCGTTCTCGGCGCGGCGGTGGCTGAGGCCACCGGCCTTCGCGTCGATGTGCATCACAGCGATCTGGAACTCGAGGTGGATGTGCGACCGGATGCCGTCTTTCTGGCTGGCGTGCGGGTCGCGGGCCCAGGCGGGCTTCCGACGGGTGTTTCGGGAAGGGCGGTCGCTCTTCTGTCGGGCGGCATCGACAGCCCCGTAGCGGCATATCTGGCCGCCAAACGGGGGCTGGCTCTCTCCGCGGTCTATTTCCACACCTTCCCCTATACAGGGGAGGGGGCGCGCCAGAAGGTGTACGATCTGTGTCGCCGATTGACCGTCTATGCAGGCCCAGTGCGTCTTTGGGTGGTACACTTTACGGAGATCCAAGAAGCTATCGCGGAACTGGTTCCTGAGCCCATGCGTACGGTAGTGGCACGGCGCATGATGGTTCGGTTGGCCGAGGAGGTCGCGCGGCGGGAGCACGCCGGTGCGCTGATCACCGGCGACAGCCTCGGGCAGGTGGCGAGTCAGACGCTGGAGGCATTGAGCGCGATCGGCGAGATCTCGACCTTACCACTGCTACGACCGCTTGTGGCGTGGGATAAGACGGAGATCGTGTCTTTGGCGCGGAGGATCGACACGTACTCGGTTTCGATTCGCCCCTTTGACGATTGCTGCGTGCTCTTCGCACCCCAACATCCGCGTACGAGACCAACGCGAGCGGAGGCGGCCCGGGCGGAAGAGCGGTTGGACATCAAAACGTTGATGGCGTCGGCCCTGCGGAAGAGCGAGCGACTGCGCGCTACGCCTGGGTCGCTGGAACCGCTGACCCTGCAGGATGTCAGATGAAAGGGGTGAGTTGCACTGCCAGCGGGTGACATGGAATTCGATGCCGTCGCGGCTAGTTTTCGAGCCGACGCCGCCGATGCCGGGACGTTCCTTGAGGTCTTGGCCAAGAAGCTGGAAGAGGCGTTGCCTGGTTCTGTCAAGGTGCGCCGCCACGGAGGCCTGTTTCGCAAGGATCATCCCGTGGTCGAGATCCGAGCGCAGATGGGTGATTGGTCCTTTCACCTGGAACGAACGGAGGAGGGACAGCTGGTGTCCGAACGATCCCACGCGGTGCGGGGGATCGCCCTCAGTTCGGAGCGCATGGAGTTAGATCAGTGGATCGTCGCTTTGACCGAGGCATTGGTAGAACGGGCGCGCCATAGCGGCAACGCCGCGGAAGCCTTACGGCGTTTTTTGGCCTGAGGGGACTTCGCGCAAGGTCGTTTTTCCGTCAATCGTCCCACTTAGTTGGTTGGGATCGAAAGGATTTGGACCTGTGATTGCGGAAAGTAAAGCTCCTCCGTGCGAGTGAAGGCGGTGGATGTCGCATTTGAACCGCACAATGACCTGGGTGATCGGGATCTGTGTTCTGCTCGTGTTCGCGATCGTGTTTCGGGCGCGATCGGTGTCGTTCTGGCTGTACACCGCCGTGTTGGTGGTGCTGATTGCTCGGTTGGTTGTTGGCCTTACACTGCGCCGATTGCGGATCACGCATTCCATGGCGAACGACCACGTCTTTCCAGGGGAGCGGGTTCGCTTCACGTTGAAGGTGCGGAACGGTTCGCCGCTTCCAGCACCGTGGGTCTGGGTCGAGGATCAGGTGCCCGCCAATCTGCACAAAGGCCCGGTCTTTAGCCACGTGGCCACACTGCAACCGGGTCAAGAACGGACATATAGCTACGAGGTGCAGACGACAGAACGTGGTCTCTACCGCGTGGGGCGGGTGGATGTCTCTGTCGGAGACTGGTTTGGCCTTCGCGAGCTGACCGGAATCGTGGACGAGCCGCGATGGCTCACGGTCTATCCGCGTATCGTGAGTATTCCGCCCCTGAAGATTCCGGCTCGGCTGCCCGTTGGTCCGCGACGCGATCCGCTCAGCCCCTTTCAGGATGTTGATCCGATTGGCCTTCGCCCTTACCGCTCTGGCGATCCGCTACGGCTGATCGCATGGAAGGCCACGGCCCATCGGGACGAGCTGACGGTCAAGGAGGTTCCACTCGTCCGCGAACGGATCACCTATTTCTTCCTCAACTTTTCGAGGGCGGATTGGGACCCCGGGCGGCGCTTCGAATTGATCGAGCGGGTTATTTCCGTTGCCGCGACCCTGATCTGGTGGGAGCCGGATCCGCGCCACTCCCTCGGATTGGTGGCGTACGGACGCATTACCCGTTCGGTTCCAGAGGGAATCGGGCGGGATGTAGAGGATCCCCGTGTGCTGCGCGTTGCGGCCCACTACGGTCCCGCGCAGCGTCGGGCCCTGCTCGAGACCTTGGCGGGCCTGGAACCAGGAGACGGGCCTCCGTTCATAGACATGTTGGCGGACGAGGCGCGGCATCTGCCCTGGGGTGCCACCATCGTGTTGCTCGTACCGACGAACACCGAGCGGCTCGTGGCGTTGGCAGCGCAGTTGCAGACCCGTGGTCACCCGGTGGTGATCCTCACGTTCGAGCCGCGTCGCACCATGGGGCGTTCGGGGATTACGGTGCATGAGGTGCAGTTTGACATGCAGGAGGTGCGCTGGGCATGAGGAGGCCCAGCACCGGAGAGTGGGGTGACGGGCATTGAGTGATCTGCCGGGGTGGTTTACGACTGCGGTTGTTGTTCTGGCGTTGGCGGTGGGGGCAGCCCTGGCTGCGTTCTGGCACGCCGTCTGGTTGGGGGCATCACCCAACATTCTACTGTTCGCTTTGGTCTGTGGTGCTGCCGGACTGATGGGGGTCAGTGATACCTTTCGATCGATGACGGTACGTCCACTGGATCCGACGCTGGTTCTGGTGGAGATCATCGTCGGCGGCGTAGCTACGCTTCTTTTGGTGCATCATCGTTTCTTGCCCTTCATCATCGCGGCGATCATTGTTTTCGCGGTCCGCGGCAACAGCGGTAGGCTGACAACACTCCTGGTGAACCTATATCACGAGGGCAAGACAGAGGTTGCGCGCCGAACACGGGGTTCCTTTACGAGCATCGTCCTCATCCTGGAAGTGGTTTTCGTCATTGCGGGGCTGGGCAGTAATTTAGAGAAGTCGCTCTCGCTCTGGCAGTGGGGCTTTGCCCCGATTGCCCTCGCCGCCGGAGCGGCCGGGTTGATGCTCATCAGTGGCGCGGAGTATGAGGTGATGCGGACGCGCTTTTTGGGGGGACAGGTGTCGTCCGATGCGAGTTTCGGTACGGGCTGGTGGGGGCCAGCCGGAGGCCTGATCGCGGCGGTGCTGATCATTGGGGCCATCCTGGCGCCGACGCCAGCGATCTTCAGCGTGCATCAGATCAGCCACTTCATCTATGAGCATGCTGCGAAGACGGTGAAGGCGACCGGGTCGGAGAATCTCGGTGGGACGACTAATCTGTCGACGGCGTCCTCCGCCAAAGGGCATGTCTTGAGCAAGAGCAATCTTGGCCTCGGGTTGTTTGTGGTCCTGCTCCTGGCCTTTATCGTCTTGGCAGGTTTTGGCCTTTACCGATACTCCCGACGCCTTGGACAGGACGTTGGGTCGGTGCTGCTCGGGTACTGGCAGCGGACTCGTGCCTTTGGGATCGGCGCAGCCGCATTCTTTGTTGGTTTCTATCGTTTGCTGGTTTTGGGAATCCGCGACGGCGACTGGGCGGGACTTCTGCGGATGCTGCGTCTTTGGCTGCACTGGTTTCTTGAAATCTTCTCGGTCGGATTTTGGCGGAACCGTTGGCGGCATCTCGGAATTCGCTCCTTCTCGCACAAAGAGGGCGCGAGTTTTGCAGCCGAGGCCGCCGCTCGGACGATCGCTGGGTCCGCCTGGAATCTTGCAGCCGGGGACCCTCGTCGCCGCATTCGGGAGATCTATCGCCAGTTCCTGATGGATGCCAAGAGCCTCGGACTCGGCCGACGGCCGAATCAGACGCCTGCGGTCTATCAGCATACGTTGGCAAAGGTGGAGCCGGCGACTGCGGAAGGGCTGGTCTCCCTGACATCTGCGTATGAGTGGGCGCGCTTTAGTCATCACCCTGTGGAGCAGCAGCACCTGGAGGGTGCTACCTCGGGGTGGGAGCGCATCTCGAAGGTGTTCAGCGTGAGGCGACCGAAACCGGCGGAACCGGGCGCCAAGGGCAAGGAGAAGCCGGATGCGGGTGCGATGGAAGAACGAGTGGAGGGCCGGGCGGTGCAACAGGTGCACTCCACCGACAAGCGCCGCCGTTGAGAGAAAGGGGAAGGTTTTATGGCAGAGACGAAAGAGCCCCAGGCACCCAGCAGCACCCCCGCGAGGGGAGCGGTCAAGCCTGGCACCGGGGAGAGCGCAACGGGGATTGAGAAGGATACTGCCGGACTGGCGGATGTGGCGCGCGTATCCAATGCCGTGCGCGAGAGCGTGGGACGGATCATCGTCGGCAAGAAGGAAGTGGTCGAACTCCTGCTCGTTGGGTTGCTCTGTGAGGGGCATATCCTCTTGGAGGACGTCCCAGGCGTTGGGAAGACGATGATGGCGCGTTCCCTCGCGGCGACCCTTGGCTTGCGCTTCGCGCGCGTGCAGTGCACCCCGGACCTGTTGCCGGGGGATCTTGTGGGCACATCGGTGTATAACCCGAATACACGGGAGTTTGAGTTCCGTGCCGGTCCGGTGATGAACCAGATCGTACTGACGGACGAGATCAACCGAGCCACGCCCCGTACGCAGTCCGCCTTGCTCGAGGCGATGGGCGAGTTCCAGGTGACGGTGGATGGGGTAACGCGTAAACTTGATCCGCCGTTTCTCGTTGTGGCGACGCAGAATCCCATTGAGTTCGAGGGCACGTTCCCGTTGCCGGAGGCTCAGTTGGACCGCTTTCTGCTCCGGGTGCAGATGGGTTACCCCACGGAGGGTGAGGAGCGGGAGGTGGTGTTGCGCCAAGTACGGGGGGAGCGTCCCGACAAGTTGACCTCGGTGGCGACCCCCGATGACATCGTACGGGCGCAGGTGGCGACGCGCACGGTGCACGTCGACGTCGATCTGCTGCGCTATATCGTAGAACTGGTAAATGCGACGCGGAAGCACCAAGACGTTGCCCTGGGGGGCAGTCCGCGGGCCTCGATCAACATCTTCCGTGCCGCTCAGGCCCTGGCAGCCGTTCGTGGACGGGATTACGTTCTACCGGATGATGTGCAGTATCTTGCGCCCTATGTGCTCAACCACCGCATTATCCTGAAGCCGGAGAGCCAGTTACGCGGCAAGCAAGCGAGTGATGTGGTCAAGGAGGTCCTGGAGCGTCAGGCGTTACCCATCGAGGAAGGGGCCGGCGGATAATTGAGACCAAGTCCAACGTCGAGCACGGAGGAATTAGACGAACGGCTGGCTGAACCCTCCCCGGATTTGATCCGAGCCATGGCGAACCTCGATGGCGACGTGTTGGTGCTGGGAGCCGGCGGGAAGATGGGCCCCTCGCTCGCGCACCTGGCGGCCAATGCCGTGGCGGCTGCGGGGCGCGGAGGGCGGGTGGTGGCGGTTGCGCGGTTCACCACCCTAGGGCTCACGGACCGGTTGCACACATGGGGCGTGGAGACCATCGCTGCCGATTTGTTGGATGATGCGGCAATCGCGCGGTTGCCCGACGCGCCGTACGTTGTGTTTATGGCTGGTCAGAAATTTGGTACGAGCGGTGGCAACGAGCATCTGACGTGGGCGATGAACGCGTACGTTCCCGCTCGGGTGGCGTTGCGTTACCGAGAGGCACGCTTGGTGGTCTTCTCCTCCGGCAACGTGTACCCGCTTGTCCCGGTGTCGAGCGGCGGAGCGACGGAGGACACAACGCCTGATCCGGTGGGGGAGTATGCGCAGTCGGTTTTGGCGCGTGAGCGGCTCTTTGAGCACTTCTCCCGTCGCCATGGGACGCCGATCACGCTTCTGCGACTGAACTATGCCATTGACCTCCGGTATGGTGTTCTTTTGGATATCGCCTCTGCTGTGTGGGCGGGGGAACCAATTGATCTGCGTATGGGTTGTGCGAACGTCATCTGGCAGGGAGACGCCAACGACATCGCTTTGCGGTCGCTTGCGATCGCGGCGAGCCCCCCACGTGTGCTCAATCTCACGGGACCGGAGACGGTTTCCATCCGCTGGCTCGCCAATCGCTTCGGCGCGCTATTCGGTCGGATGCCTGTGTTTGTGCACCAGGAGGCTGAAACCGCGCTTTTGAGCAACGCGGGTGCCTGCGAACGGTTGTTTGGATATCCACGGGTGTCGCTCGGGGAGATGGTGGAGTGGACGGCGGAGTGGGTGCGGTCGGATGGCCCGACACTCGGGAAGGCTACCCATTTTCAGGAGCGCGAGGGTCGATTCTGATGGAACATCGTCCGGAGGGAGAGCGGTTGTGACACCCGAGGCACGAGCGTTATTGCACCAGGGGACGGTTATTCCGGCGCATCCGTTGGCACTGACGGAAGACCGTCGCTTGGATGAGCGGCACCAGCGCGCACTGACTCGCTATTACATCGCTGCGGGCGCTGGCGGTGTGGCCATTGGCGTTCATACAACGCAATTTGCGATTCGTGAACCTCATGTGAACCTGCTCGAGCCGGTGCTGCGGCTGGGCGCGGAGGAGTGCCAATCGGTGGTCAAGACGCGCCCTTTCCTCCGTGTGGCCGGGATTGTGGGACCAACCGATCAAGCGTTGCGCGAGGCGGAACTGGCGCGTGAGCTTGGCTACGACCTGGGCCTGGTCAGTGCGGGCGGTCTCAACGGTTGGTCGGATGATGCGTTGCTCGAGCGGATGCGCCGCATTGCCCGTGTCATCCCCGTCTTTGCCTTCTACCTTCAGCCCGCCGTTGGTGGGCGGCCACTCGACTTTTCGTTTTGGCGACGGCTCTGTGCGATCGATGGTGTGGAGGCAATTAAGATCGCACCCTTTAATCGCTACCAGACACTGGATGTGGTCCGGGCGGTCTGCCTGTCGGAGCGCGCGGAGGAGATTGCTCTGTATACAGGAAATGACGACCATCTAATACTGGATCTCGTCCTGCCCTATCGCTTTGCCGCGGGTGGTCGAATGGTGCAGAAGCGCATCGTTGGTGGTCTCTTGGGCCATTGGGCGGTCTGGACGCATCGGGCGGTGGAACTCTTCGCGGAGATTTGCCGTTGGCGTGATTCGGAACAAGCGGTGTCGGTGGCGCTGGTGGAACGGGCCATGGAAGTGACCGATGCGAATGCGGCCATCTTTGATGCCAGCAATGGCTTCCGCGGTTGCATCCCGGGGATTGAGGAGGTGCTCCGCCGGCAAGGGCTTCTGGCGGGGCGGTGGTGCCTGGATCCTGCCGAGGACCTTTCGCCCGGGCAGAACGAAGAGATTGACCGCATCATCCGATCGTACCCGCACCTGCAGGACGACGACTTTGTGCGTGCGCACCTCTCCCAGTGGTTGGCCTAAAAAGATACAGCCCGTGTGTTCGATCCATCCGTTGTTCGGTCAAAGGCTCCTCCAAGGAGGATCTTTGCCGCTATCGGATGTTTGGATCGAAGCGTCACGGGCTGAGCCTATTATGACGGGATATGCGTTCGCTTATGCAGGACCCGGCGCAATGGTGCCTCCATGCGCCTTGACCAAAGAGACGCGGCGGCGCACGATGGGTCGAGAGGAGGCACTGCGTTGCGCAGGTTCGCGGCAGCACTGGTGCTAGGCTGTCTTTTGGTCGGTTGCGGCAGGGCGGTGCCAACCAATGCCCCGCCGCTGCCCTTTGCCACTGCCGCCTTGCCTTCCTACGTCGCCACGTATCGGATTGAGGGTGTGTCCACGGGAACCCAGAGTTGGTCGGTGTCCAACCGTGGCACGGAAACCACGATCCGCATCCAAGAGGCCATGGGGTCCTCCACGCAGGATGAGACGGTCGTACTGAAGCGCGACGGTCTCGGCCTCGTCTCGGCCCAAGCCACCGCTTCGGGAACGCCGAGCGTGGCGATCTCTGCGCAGGTGCAGGGCGAGGACATCGTCGAGAAGGCCACGCTGAACGGCATCCCGGAAGCGAAGAGCTTCGCCCTCCGAGGGCAGACGCTGGTGAACGTTGCACTCTTACCCACGTTAGCCGGGTTGGACGTCGCTCCAGGTGAGCAGGAGTCCATCACGGATGTAATCCTAGAAAACGCGATGGCGAGCACACTGCAGCTCACTACGGGCAAGCCGCTTCGTCTGACGACCTCGGCCGGAAGTTTCTCCTGCATCCCGATCTCGCTTTCCGGTAGCGCAGGCCGTCAGACCGCGTTCGTTGCACCGAAGCAGCACCTCTTGGTCCGATATGAGGATGGCACGACGGTGGTCATTCTGACCAAGGTCACCCCTGCCTAAAGCTTCAGGCCAGCCGCCCATCACGAAAGCGGGCCTCATACGCGGTGATGGCCTCGGCCTTTTGA
>JAJYVN010000290.1 GCA_021791995.1 Bacillota bacterium | reverse complement strand
GTTGGCGTCGGCAGGGTGCTTCCGCACTGCGGGTATGACACGTCAAAACCCGTGGTCGTGGAGCCACCACCGCCACCGCCGTTCCCGCCCCCTCCTCCACCTCGGTGCGCGGCAAAGGCGGGAGCTGTTCCGCCGACAACGAGCGCACTCACAAGGAGCACCCAGACCGCAAGACGGACCAATAGCCGGCCCGCCGCCCGCTGTGCCATACTGTCTTCCTCCGTTCGTGGTGGCACCATGGTGGATGACGTCGCTCACAGGCTCCAGGCGCGGCCTATCGCGGACGCGTCGGCCCCATCTACGGCGTAAGCGTCGAGCGCTCCGCGGTGTCACAAAGCACCAAGGCGGTCCAGGCCGTCTGCCCCGAGAGGCTTACGCTCTATAAGGGACGGGAAGAAAATAATCCCATCGAACTATCCTGTCAATCATGATTTGTGTTGTTTGGCTGAATCTGTGGGCAGCCAGATCACACCATGCCTATGGCGAAGAAGCCGTGATCCTAAACCGCCTCGACGTGTACAAACCATCGATGAACTCTCCCCATCACTCCGCGAGAGAGCCCGCGGCCCGCAACTAACTATATGGAGTGGAAAGCTTCGGCTACATCGGGGTACAAAGCCCGGCTCGGGCTTTTGCCTCTATAGGCTAAGGACCCGGCTCGAGACGGCCTGACCACCCCGAGTGGCTCCCATCAGCCCGTCGTCCAGACGCCGAGGAGGGGATCCGGTCGAGGAATTGGCCGGGGCAGAGACGGCAACGCTCTGCCGGGTCGGCGGCGCGGTGGGCGATCCCCTGTGAGCGATGCCGGCCAGATTACGTCAGGTCTATGCGCTGACAGCGGGCGACGTCCGCCGTCGAGACAGCCGTCCACGGCCAGGCCACCGTGAGGCGGACCACGACGCGGGAAAAGGTTGATTGTAGTCCCCAATTCCAGGTGTCCATGGTTTGAACTTAAGTCCAGGGCGGATCTCTGGTGGGCACGCCGGTTCGGGGAAGGAGGTGGACGTGCTCTACCCGGACCACCGACGGGGACTTGCGATATCCCCCTTGGAGCCGATCTCCCTACGCGTCCGGTGCGCGTGCGACGAGGAGGCCGAGGGGTCGCAGCCCGCGGCTTGGGACAGCGGCGCATGTGCGGGCCGACAGGTGAGCCGCTATACGGGAGAATGGCCGTCAGGGGGGCACACCTCGCTCCGCCGCCGCTTCGGATTGAGCTATCCCATGGCGGAAGCCACCGCCCGCAGCGCGCGCAGCACGAGCAGGGCCAGCACCGCGCCCACGCCGCCCAGCAGCAGGAATCCAGCCGAGATCCCGAGCCACAACGCCACCGCCGCCGCCGCCAGTGCGCCGAATGCCGCGGCCGCTCGCTGGGCACCGGCCTGCCACATGAACACTCCGCCGAGGTGCCGGCTCTCCACCTCGGCCTGGAATGTCGCCCCCCACTCCACCCGATAGATGGACTCCGCCACCCCGCCAACGATCTGCGTGAAGACCGCCCAGGCTAGGACCGGGATTACGGCGATGCCGGCGGTGGCGGCGCAGAACACCACCACGCCCGCCCATCGGGCGTCCGGCCGGATGCGCGAGGAGGCCCGAGCCATGATCCACGCACCCAGGATGGTGCCGCCGGCCAGGGACGCCTCCAGAAATCCCACGCCCCGGGTGGTTCCATGCAGCACCGTGCGCACGAGCGGCACGGAGAGCACGATGAAGGCGACGTCCGTGAACTGGACCAGAATGCGAAGCGAGGCGAGCCACCGGAGCCGTTGATCATCCCAGATGAGACGAGCGCCGTTTCGAAGCGCGGCCCCGTATACTTCCCGCTCGCCCTCGTGTACGGCACGAATCGAGGGGAGGGCGAGGATCAGCGAGGCCGCCACCAGGAAGGTCGCGCCATCGATGGCGAGGCCGGAGAGCGCACCCAGTACGGCCAGCACCATCCCTGCTGCGGCCGGTCCAATGAGATACATCGCATCGGTCACGCCCTGCATCCGCGCATTGGCCTGGACCAGACCCGCTTCGCCGACCAGCGCCGGCACCATCGCGTTGATCGCGGACTGCTGCGGGATGCCCACGAGGCCCAGGAGCACGAAGGCCGGGTACAACTCGAATACGCGATAGGCACCGGCTGCATGGAGTACGAGCGGGGTGGCCACGATGCCCGCCCGGAGCAGGTTGACGACGAGGAGCACACGGCGGCGGTCCCAATGGTCGACCAGGGGTGCGAGCGCGGACTGTAGCCCCCCGACCAACAGCATGTACCCCGCCCATAGGAAGCCCAGGGGCAGCACCGAGTGGGTGTGGACGTAAATGATCCAGGACGCGCCGATGGAAAAGAAGCCATCACCGAAACGATTGACGGCCTGTGCCAGCACGAGGCGGTTGAACGGATCGCGCATACGGCATCCGATTCCGCACCGGGGGGCGGAGTCCTCTCCCCCTCATCGGCAGTCGTGCGTCACGGCGTGCAGAGGCTGACCTCAAGGCGGATGTGCGCCAGCGTAGTGCGCGATCGTCCTCGGAGCGGCGAATGGCGGCCGGTCGGACTCGCCGCTTGAAAAACAATGGCCGGCCCGGATACTTGCTGGTCGGCCGGACCGGGAACCAGCCATGACCGGGATCACGATATCCTCCTCCGAGCATGATGGTCTTCCAGCGTACATGAACCCAATCCATCGGAGCTACGTGCCATCGACTTTGCCTCCGCCCACTGATCACGGGGGTTCAGCGAGGCCGACGTCGGCACTCCGGGATCTATGGTGTGAGCCCCTCTCCGTCACGCGTGTGGACGCACAGTCATGCCGTTGGGGAGACCTGGGCAGGATGCGGGTTCAGGCATGCGAGACGTAGCGGTGATCGACCGGTACTGCCAGACACCGCCGCCATCTGTGGCGTGATAGAGATTCCCCGTAGAGGAGACCGTCCAGCCGTTCAATCCGTTCAGGGCCGCGCCCTACTGTTATGGTCGTTGCCCCTGCGTCCACTGATCCCGCGACCAAATCCATACGGCGGACCGTGTGCCTGTCCCACGTCGCTCCGTATATCGCGTCCTCCGCCCCTAGGTGCGACTTGCCCAGTGTCGCCCTCCATCGGTGCTGACCGCCATGTCGTGGGCGCCACGGATGGGGAGCGTCTGGCCGTCGGCGATTGGCACGTGGAGGGGATCCAGGTCCGGCCGCCGTTCCGCGTGCGGTAGAGCACCCACTCCCCATGAGACCCGGCGAGGACGATCCCCTGAGCCAGCGAGCTAAAGGCGGCCGCGAGCACGCCTGGCGACGCGGTCTGATCCCCGGGCAGGCGCAGACGGCGGCTATGATCCCCGGTGACCGCCACGAGTTGGCCCGAGGAGGTTTCGAGCACCCCGCGGCCGTTGCCGAACCATGCCACGGGAGTCGCGTGACCCACCGACCGTATAGGCATCTAAGTGCGCGCGCCATTCGTTGCTGCGAGCAAGTCTGTCGTCAGAGGGAACAAGACCCCTCTAGCCAGCGGTCGAGCTTACTTCTCCTCAAAACCTTCCTCCAATTGTCCCGTGTTGGCGTTGATGACGTCGGTCTGAAAGTACGTGGGGGGACACGACGCGGTCGGGGGACCCAGGCAATCGGAAATCGGATGCCTGGCGGTAAAGGTCACGATCCAGCTTGGTACGTCCTTGAGCGTACGAAACGGAACCGGGCTATCGGGCGGGGGGAGGGTGGCCAAATCCGTGAAGCTCGCGTAGAGGGCAGTCACAGCCGGCAGGAAGAAGCGCGTGTTGGTGTTCTGGGCAGCGACCCGGAGGGCTTCAGCTTCCGCTCTCCGGGGCCGTGTCGTCAGGGGGCGAAGCCCGATCCGAAGACCACAATGGCGCCCACGACGGGTGGGAACGCCAGATAGGTCACTTCGTTCTCCACGACGAACACCGTGGGCGCGCCAGGGTCGCGTCGGGCGAGCTCGTCGCTGCGCACGGACATCTCGC
>JAJYVN010000289.1 GCA_021791995.1 Bacillota bacterium | reverse complement strand
CGCTGCAAGGGCAGACGCCCGCTGTGGTGGGGCTGGTGCTGGTCCTGTGTGCGTGCGCAAAGGGCCTCCTGCGAGAGGCATAGGACGACTCCCAATCGCCTTTCGACCCGACTCCAGCGCAAAGCCGGTCGACTCTTCCTCCGCAAGGAGAGAAGGAACCAAGGGCAACCGGCACAAGCCGGATTGAGGCGGCACGAACGACGTATATCTTGATTTGTCAAACAAATCGGGCAGCAGTTGACACCACGCATCCGTCAAAGCCAGAAGTGCTCATAAAACGATACCCACTACTGAACCTCCCGCAGGGGGCTGGGTTCAAGCGATACCGCGTCTCCCGCCCTACCTCCCGGTCCTGAACGAGCCCTGCCTCCATGAGTACGGCCATGTGTTTGGAGACGGCCGTCAACGCGTGAAGGGGCATGTCCTCTTCCTGTGCCAAGAGATCCATGATCCTCCGCCGCGCCGGATCCGCCACCGCGTCGTAGACGTCGCGCAAGTTCCGTTCCTCTTTACGATCATCATTCGTTTCCGAGCGCCGCCGCGGCCGGTTTCACCGGGTCGTTCTTCCGGCCAGAGCCTTCGACTCCACAGGCCTTTTAGCGTCTCTGGGGAACTTCGGGCGACTCCAGTTCCAAGTCACTCAACGACACCGCTGGGGCAAGTTCAGGGGTTCGCGCCCCAAGAGCGCCAGCAGCAAAACGTCGAACGAAGTCATGGTCTAGTGGTAACAGGCTCCCACCGACCCACACCGGATTGCACGTTTCCTCTTCGGGACCAATTTGGTGATATAGACGGAAGAACATCTCGAGCCCTCGGTGGGTTCTCGCCAGAGGTTTGGCCATGTGGTGCAGATGCGTGAGACGCTCGGGTTGCACCGAATACAGGCGCCGACCGGGACCTGTTTCGGCCACCTCCCACCGGGATGCAACGAGTGCCGCCGCTTCCATCCTGCGGAGCGTGCGTATAGAGGTTCCCGAAATCCACATCCGCGCTGAGGCCGGATGCGTCCAGGGCCTCGCGAAGCGCGTACCCGTGCATCTCGCCGTCGCGGGCCAACAGGACCAAGATCGCGGGGACAGTCCGTCCGGCCAGGGGTGCGGCTCGCGGTGGTTGGTGCCGACGATTGCGGAGACCCGGGGGGCCGTGCTCACGCATGACGCATCCCTCGAACTCGGGTGCTTGTGGTAACAGATGGGAAGATTTATGATAGTTGAAGTGGGAGATGAGTGGATGCGTCTAGTGCTTACGGAGAAGCCGAGTGTTGCGCGTGACCTCGCCCAGGTGGTCGATCCTGGAGCGCGTCGACAGGGTGGCTCCCTTGTGGGACGGCAGTTCACCTGGACGTGGGCCCTGGGCCATCTGGTGGAGCTATCTCCACCCGAAGCCTACCAGCCTGCGCTGCAGGGGCGGTGGCGCACGGGGCTGTTGCCAGTGATTCCGGAACGCTTCACGCTGCGTCCCCGTGAGGGACGTGCGGAACAGTTGGAGACGATTCGAGGCCTCTTACGCGATGCGGAGGAGGTCATCGTCGCAACGGATGCGGGACGCGAGGGAGAATTGGTCTGGTGCTACATTCGTGACTTTTCTGGTTACGAAGGAGTGGTCCGGCGGCTCTGGCTGTCCGAGTCCACACCGGCGGCGGTGCGAGAGGCATTCGCGCACCTGCGGCCAGCCATGGTCGCTCTGGAAGCGGCGGCGCGGGCTCGTTCTGAGGCGGATTGGCTCGTTGGTATGAATGGTACCATGGCCCTTTCGAGTCGATATGGTGGGCTCTGGTCCACAGGGCGGGTCCAAACCCCCACTCTGACCCTGGTCTGCCGGCGAGAGAGCGAAATCGGCTGTTTTCACCCCTCCGACTACTTCATCGTTCTGGGAACCTTCGCCGCTCGCACTCGCCCATACACCGGTCAGTGGTTCCGGGAGGACGAGGACCGACTCGATCTCCGGACGGTAGCGGAGGCGATCGCGGCGGCGGTACGCGGCCAGTCAGGCAAGATCCATACTGTGCACCGCAAAAAGACGAAGAGCCTACCTCCTCGCCTCCTGAACCTCACCGATCTGCAGCGGATGATGAACGTTCGTCACGGGATGACGGCGGCGGCGACACTTGCGGCTGCCCAGGTGCTGTATGAGCAGCACAAGATCCTCAGTTACCCACGCACAGACTCGCATCATGTTTCTCGCGAGACGCAGGCCACGTTTGGCCCCCGGCTCCAGGCCGTGACGATGCTTGGTGGGGACCTGGCGGAGATGGCGGCGGGACTTGCCGCTGCGCCACCCGATCCTGGCAAGCGTGTCGTGGATGACAGCAAGGTGACCGATCATCACGCCCTCCTCCCGACCGCCAACCGAGTGGATCCTACGCGTTTGTCCGATGATGAGCGGTGGGTCTATGAGGCGGTGGCGCGGCGTTTCGTCGCGGCACTACTGCCTCCGGCAGTCTATGACGCGACCGAGGTGATTACCGAGGTGTGTGGCGAGACCTTCCGCAGTCGCAGCCGGGTCCTGGTCACCGCAGGTTGGCGGCAGGTCGAGCCGACCACTGCTTCCCTCCGATCCAAGGAATCCGGCGCTGAAGACGAGGAAGAGGAATCGGGCGACGGCGAGGACGGCGAAGGTGAGGATCTGAGCAGTCTACGAAAGGGGGCGTCCATCCAATGCCGCGATGCGCGCGTGGATGCACGCCAGACCAAGCCTCCCTCCCGCTACACCGAGGCCAGTCTCCTAGCCGCGATGGAGCATGCGGGACGGTTGGTTGAGGATGAAGCCTTGGCGGACGCAATGAAGGATCGCGGGCTCGGCACATCCGCTACCCGTGCGAGCATTATTGAGGTTTTGCTTCGGCGGGAGTACATCCGACGGGAGGGCCGGTCGCTGGTTCCAACGCTCCGCGGTCACAACCTTCTGCGGTTGGTGCCAGCCCAGTTGCGCGAACCAGCCGTCACAGGCGACTGGGAGGCTCGTTTGCGACGGATTGAGGCGGGGCAAGAGGACGTTGGTGTCTTCATGACCGATATTCGTGCCCTCACGCAAGAGATCGTGGAACGGATCAAGCAAAACGGGCCTGGGGATGTCTCCCCCACCGTTGGTGTATGTCCACATTGCGGCGGTGCGGTCGTGGAGGGACGCAAAGGATACGGCTGTGAGAATTGGAAGCCGGAGCATGGCGCGTGCCGCTGGACGATGCCCAAGTTAGCCGAAGGGATCGCGATTCGGCCAGGACTGGCTTATGAACTCTTGCAACGCGGGCGCACCCAGAAACCACTGGAGGGTTTGCACAGGGAGAACGGCGATGTCTTCGCGGCCCGACTCCAATTGAACCGGGAGACGGGCGCCATCACTGCCGTCGACGGCACGTAGCGATACGTCACCTGCGGATCAAGCGCGAGCCGGGTGCTTGGGCTTCCCCCGCTTTCGCATCCAGCGACGCACGGTGGGCGCTACCCGCACATCCTTGCAAGTGTCCCTGTCTTTCACGCATACGGTCGCGCGCTCATCGTCTGCGAGACGGAGGACGCTAAGCCGTGCCGATTGACAGCGACGGGCGAGTGGTGCAAAAACCCACGCTCCCTTTGCGCGTTGGCCACCCTGGCATGGAAGCACCGTGTCCTGTCGCGGCGCACCACGAGTAGCCGTCGCCACTGAAAGGCTCCCAAGGCCGTGGCGCGGCTGCATCTCACCATCGGTCGGTAGCGGAGAGAGTTCCACTTCAAGACCGCCCATCCTTACGCCACGTAGTACAGCATCATCGCTGTCGAAGGCCTGAACGTGAAGGGAGTGATGCGCAATCTCCGTGTGTGGACGCATCTCTGCACCTCCTTTAGATCCATATCCGACCGGGCCCAATAAGGCCGTCCCGAACATTTTGGACCGAGCCATCAAAGGCGGTGGCGTAGCCGTCGGGGATGCGGAAGGGATTGCCGCCCGCGTCGATCCGCGAACCCCCTGGCTTCAGCCAGAGGG
>JAJYVN010000288.1 GCA_021791995.1 Bacillota bacterium | reverse complement strand
CTGCTGCGAGGCTTGAGCATCATGGCGCCGGACCAGGTGTGGGGCGTCGACCTGACCTACATCCGCATGCGGCGGACATGGATGTATCGGGTGGCGCTGATCGACTGGTTCGCGCGTTACGTTGTCGCGTGGGAGTTGGGCGACACGATGGAGGAGGAACTCGTGCTCGAGCCAGTACGGCGGGCCTTGGGCAAGGCGCGACCGGAGATCCTCAACAGCGACCAGGGCAGCCAGTTCACCGCGCCGGGGTATGTGGAGTTGGTCACCGGCGCCGGGGTGCGGATCAGTATGGACGGCCGCGGGCGCGCCCTGGACAACATCTTCACGGAGCGGCTGTGGCGCAGCCTGAAGTATGAGGAGGTCTACCTCCACGAATACGAGGCACCCCGGCAGGCTCGCTGTGGTATCACCCGCTCCATGACCTTCTACAACCACGAGCGGGGGCACCAGTCGTTGGGGTACCGGACACCGGCAGAGGTGTACGCGGACCGGGAAGTCGCTGCGACGGCTGGAGACTGAGGCAGGGAGGGGCACACATGAACCGGTCTCCACCCCCGTCGCCTAGCTCCTGCGACAACGAATGAACACCAGACTATTGGAACAGAAGGAGGGAAGGGAATAGCTTAAAGAACTTCGTTCAACCGTCTTGACACTGGGGTCCACCTTACATCGTTACGTGGGCTGTTATGGCTGGTTTGCACGTGTTGGTCTTTGAGCACCTACGACCATACCGGCCGAAGCGTGGAGTGTCATGGAGTCGACGCACGAACCGTAAGCGTTCCTATTGGCTTCGTGGCAAGGTGCTGGAGCACGTATGGCACCTTGCCTTGTGTCATGGAATCGTTGTGGTGGAACGAGAAACCCTGCCTGGACCAGTGCTGCCTGTCCGCATGGTAGCCATCTTGGCGAGCGGTTCTCGCCGAACGGATGCGGCTACCCAAGCCGCTTCCGATGCGGGCATTGTGGCAGGACGGGCGATAGGAATGTTGTGGAAGCCTTGAATCTGGAGCGGACGTGGCAACGGGTCTTCCGCTCCCTAACCACTTTAGAGAAGCACGCTGCTGAAACAAGTCGCCGCCGAAAGGCGGGCGCAGCCGCGAGCCGAAAGGGCTCACCCGTGATGGTGGGGGCTAACGTCAGACGGGCGACGGATGCCCCTCGGGTCTTCTGCCCTGGCGGTGAGTGTCGGAAGGTGCTGCCCAGTGGTTGGTGTAGGTAGTGGCTCCAGGTGGGTGCGCAACGGGCCTCCTGCGAGAGGCGTAGGGCGACTCCCAATAGCCTGCCGACCCTACGCATGCGTATGGGGTCGGCTCCTACCCCGGTAGGGGGGACGGAACCATGGGCAACCGGCGCAAGCCAGATTGGGGCGGAACGAACGACGTATGTGTTGATTTGTCAGAGAACGGTTCAGAGCTTTTCCGTACGTATGGTCCCGCCTGTTGGATCGCAGCACCGTGGTTCGTACCACCTCGACGGCGCGCATAGTAGCGTTCCAACACTGGTGGGTTAGCGTGCAAGGTGGTTCGAGAAGGACTTCGTTGAAGGTCTTGAAGGATCGGTTGACAAGGGAGGATGCGCCGGTTGAGCTCCGAAACGGACAGCGCAGGTTGTGTGGAAGCAAGTCCGAGATTACCAGGGCTCCCGCTGGGCTCCGCCTTTCCGCCGATCGCCGGTTCGCCCGCCGCTCCTGGTCCTGCAAGAGTCGAACCCGTTGAGAAGACAGCCCGTCAGTTGGCTTACATTCCTCACAAGCGGGCGCGGGAAGGTGTCCAATGGCTACGCATGCGTACGGGGTTGCTCTTTGTCCGGTAGTGGCAACGGGACCGAGCCAGGCGCAACCTAGGTGCGAGCAACCCGAACCGTAGGTGTGTGGGTGTAAGAGTGATAGAAGGATACGAGAGGTACAACAAGGATAGCCGCACACATCCCGAGAAGAGCATGATCGAAACGGAGGGGGCGCTCTCATGAAGCAGTCCACAAGTGGGTGGCTGCTCCGTCGGCGAGACCTGATCCGGGCTGCAGGGATCATCCCTTTTTTCGGTGCTGTTCCTGTCTTGCA
This sequence comes from Bacillota bacterium, assembly GCA_021791995.1. Classification (GTDB taxonomy): domain Bacteria; phylum Bacillota; class Sulfobacillia; order RBS10-35; family JAJYVN01; genus JAJYVN01. Next base: position 1,905 of record JAJYVN010000288.1, on the reverse strand, counting down.
AGGGTGCGCGGATACCAGTCATAACGCGACCGACACGGTGCAGGGTTGGTTGCCACCTCCCGCCGCCATGCCGTCCACCCTTATGGTGGTTGATTTGAATGGTGCGAGTCTTAATACGCAGGTGGCCGTTGCCATCATGCAGGGCGTCGTCAACGCGCGCCTTAAGGAGGGTGGCGAGGGCCTCTATGTGCTCATTCCGTCCAATTACGTGGGTGGTGTTGCCTTCCAGGGTGCTGACGCGATGTGGATTGACATCTACACCAAGCGGTACGGCATTCAGACGAAGACCGGAACACCCACGGATGCCGCTACCTTGGCCAAAGCAGCGGGCATCAACGAATACGTGATTTGGGATCCCAACGTGCCGGCGACGATCAACGTCGCCAATACGCTCGCTTGGCTCCATGGCACCCTGGCGGTATCGCCCGATGATGCCACCTCGGTCTTCAAGGGCACAATCGGGTTATTGGTTGGTGGCCTCAACTTGGCTGGGCGTGGCTTTAAACCGTTTCTGGATCTCAGGACGCTCGACTTTTCCGATGCGGATGCGGCCTATGGTTGGGCCTTGCGTCATCTCGGTCAACAGGTTCCCAAGAGCCTTGCTCTCTTGTCGGTGGGCGATCTTCCGAACGACCCCACGGAAGGCGTGATCCGCTGGACGCCGAGGGATTATGCCGTCGTCGCCCACGCCTTCACCTGGATTGGAGACTTGACCAGTGGTACCGTCACGCCCTCGATCCTGGGTGACATGTTCCATCTTGTGGCCGGCCAAAAGGCAACGACGTTTGGGTGGACCAACAACGAATCGGCGCAAACGATTCTCTGTAGCAGCCATGGAGTCAACTTTGTCGGCGCCGATACACCCGGTCTTTCGGCGGAAAACCTGAGCGTGCATAGTGCGATCCGAACAACCGCGAAGCAGAAAAACCCACCCGCTGCGCCGGAACTGGACTCCAGCGGGGTCTATGCAGGCATCGTGATCACGGACGGGGACAACATCTCCGTGCTTATCGACTTCCACGAGGGGCGGTGGGTCGATCCCAAGCGCGGTACCGTTCCGGTAGGATGGTCGATGCAGGGGATGGCGCCCAGTTGGACACCAGGCATCGCGCGTCATTACTTTGACACCGCGACATCGAACGATGAGTTCGTGTCTTGGCTACCGTTTGGCTACCCGGATTTGGCATCGTTCGTCGGCCAACCTACCTGGCCGGAATACACTGCCTCGGTGCGTGCGGCCATGTATGAGGCGAATCTCCATGTGGGACAAGAACTCCCGCACGAAAGCAACGTACTCAGCGCACACGGTGCTGGTCTATGGGATCTTCTCCATGGCTCCCATCCGCCGGACGGGTTCTTTCTAGGGTATACGGTCATTGGTGGTTATCCTGCGGGGCAGGTGCTCTGGATCAATCAGCGCCCCGTCTTTCCGATGGGCGCCTTCGGTGGTACAGGGAGTAGTGCTACCAGCCAAGCCATTTCTGCGATTCAAACGGCCATTCAAGCGGTTCAACATCGCCCCCTGTTTGTACTGGTCGGCCTGGATAACGGCACCACATATAGCGATGCCATCGACATCGTTAAGGCGAGCTATACGGAACCGGTGCACTTTGTGTTGCCAGGCCAGTTGGTCACGCTTGCTCGGCAGGCTTGGAGCAAAGGCCTCGACCGTGCTGCACCGCTTGGGACCCCATCCGAATACGGGGTGAGAGACACCTACTTTTTGCTATCGGCGGGTGACACAGACACCACGTCGACCGCCGGCACCTACCTTCGCGGCACCATACCGTCCCAAATGCGCCAGGCCAGCAACGGGTCCCAATGGAGTTACGCCTTTAACGTTGAGGGATGCCACCAGGCCAGTGCTGAAATCATCACCACAGGCAGTGGAACCATTCAAGTCAG
>JAJYVN010000287.1 GCA_021791995.1 Bacillota bacterium | reverse complement strand
GACTCGCCTGAGGCCCTGCGGATCCTTAACTCGCTCGATGCGCTACTCCGGCTCTACACGAACTTCTTCCAGCCCGTCCAGAAGCTCGTATCCAAAGAGCGCCACGGCGCCCGCCTCCGTAGACGCTGCAACACTCCCCAGACGCCCTATCAGCCCGTTCTGGCACCCGCTGCGGTCCCCGAGGACCGCAAGCAGCCGATGCTCACCACCTACCCGACCCTCAACCCCGCCCGAGTCCGTCGGGACATCACCGTACTCCAGCACCGCCTCATCGCCCCGGCACATCGCCCATCCCCGCAACCCAACGCACCGGAGGTGACCAACGCTTGAGCACATTTCATTCTGATGCTACGAATGGCCCTTCGAATCCCTTTTGCAAGAATGACTCGGGGGCCCTATGTCAACTCGGTCAAATTCCACGCGTCCATCGTCGCTCGAGTGTACCGAGTGAGATGAGGACGCGCTCCGTCCAAGTGTGGGAAACGCCTGCCGCCGAAGACGCGGAACCGAGGATGGTGATGAAAACAGTCACGCTCTGCTGTGTGGTTACCCCGGTGGAGGATGCGGCGGAAGCCACCACACGTCCAACTTTGTCCGCTTCATCGGTCAGTGTGGCCTCCTCCTGGGCGGGCAACTCGACGTCAAGCGTCGCTGCAGAGGTAATCCCGAAGGTGCCCGTCTCTGGCACCCATTCAGCCACGACCGTCCCGCCCGCCGCCGCGACGTCGACCGAAAGCGTCCCAACCGCTTGCGAAGGAGCAGGCGTCAGCAACGTGATCGATGACAGGACTGGCACCGTCGCGGTCGTACTCGCGAAGGTAGGCGACGCGGCGGTAGCTGCCCCCTTGGTGAGTCCGTTGGGATGGATTGCGGCCGCAGCCGACGGCTGTAGGGCGGCAGGCGCCGCAAACGTCGGCAGGCGGGATACGGTACTCTTCCCCACCGTCGAGACACTGGACGAGACTCGTCCGTTGATCATGGAAGGCGCAATCACGGCGATCGCCACCAGGAACCCCGCCGCAGCCGCGGCCAACGGCAGGGCCAGCCCCCGCCATCGGCGGCGAGGAATGGGCTGAACTAGCGCCAAGCGGCGGTGAAGCCCCACCAACAGATCTTCGGGCACCTCCGGCAGCGCCAAGGTATGGAGTTCCGCACTCACCCGCTGACGGATCGTGTCGTCGGCACGGCACTCGGGACAGTGCTGCAGATGCTCCGCCACGTACTGCCGCCACTTCGTGGGGAGCGCTCGATCCATTGCCTGATCAAGGAGGTCGCGGACCCGTGCGCATTCCCGAGAGGTCAAGGTCGCATCCCCCTCTTCGTTTCCCGCTCTCGGCGGAGCGAGGATTTCGCTTCGCCACTGTAGCGGACGTTGCCCGGCTCCAACGGTTCCCGTTCGTGCTCAAGATAGGCTCGCAAGCGCGCGCGTGCGCGATGTAACCGCGATTTCACGGTACCACGCGGAACGCCCACAATCCGTGCGATTTCCGCGTAGTCGAACCCGTGGACGTCGCGCAGCAGAACCACACTGCGAAACTCGGGTTCCAAGGAGTTGAGGGCGTCCGTCAACCGACTACGTTCGAATCCAACCTCCAGCCGCTCCTCTGGCCCAAGTCCCGGGTCCGGGAGGTTCTCCACTCCCAGGGCATCGGAGGGATGGCCGGAGAGGGAAACCTGCGCGTGCCGCATGCGGTGACGTAGTACGTCCATCGCCGCATTGTGAACAATACGCAAAAGCCAGGTCCGAAAGCTTGAGCGACCCGCGAAACGTCCGAGACCAACATAGGCATGCACGAGCGACTCCTGGACGATCTCAGCGGCATCCTCACGATCCCCCACAAGACGAAACGCCATGTGGTAGGCCACGGGCAAGAGACCCGAGACCAGCTGTTCAAAGGCTGCGGAATCACCTCGGCGGGCCCGGGCAACAAGTGCGCGTTCCGCGGCCGACCGGGAGGACGGCGTGGCCGATGACGGGAGCGGACCGCGCGGCAGGATGCCTGGATCATCCCCCACGATGGCCGCGCCCCCTCCGCACCATGACTCCGATGACCGCTACGCACTGATTCAAAGCGAACCTCATGCTCCCCTGGAACAAGCTTCGTGCGACCGCACCCGCCACGTATTGCCACATTGGCTGTGGATTCGCACCCACTCTACGGTACGACATCCCGAGCGTTCACACCACAGAACGCACGCAGTAGGGCCCGTACAGACATACCGCCCCGTCGAAGAATCGCGAGTTCCCATATTTGAGCGCATACGGTTCTTTGGACCAAGGCGGAGGGTTCACCTGGGCCGGGCGGAACCGGTGCGGTACGTACGCACACCCGGGAGGTGTCAGCAGGTGATTCGTGATGTTTCCTTTCTCAGTGACGGCGGACGCGTGATGGCCCACATGCTCGAACCGGACGCAGGGCAGCAGAACGGAGCCGCGCTCGTGCTCTGCCCTGATTACGGGATGACCAAAGAGATGATCCTTCGCGGAAGACTGGCCGATCTCGCACGCGCCGGGTTCGTGGTTTTGGCCCTTGATTATCGCTTCACCGGCTCCAGTGCGGGCGAGCCCCACGCCCAGGTACTGCCATGCGAACAAGTTGACGACGTACGCCGGGCAGTGACCTTTCTTCACCGTGAGGCAGCCATGCAACACGTCGGCCTTTTGGGCGTTGGCTTAGGGGGTGGAGTGGCTCTGCAAGCCGCAGCGTTCGATGACCGCGTCGGCGCCGTCGTTGCGGTTAGCCCCGTGACGGACGGCCTGGACTGGATTCGGGTAGCTCACGGGGGGGTAGCCTGGCGTGAGATGTCCGCTCGCCTGAAGAAGGACCATGACGGTCGCGCCCTTGCCGGATATTGTGAGTATGTTTCGACCGTCGGATCGTCCGGGAACGCCCTCCTCCCCGTCTCGGACAAGATGCTTGAATGGTTCGCCGAGTGGCAATCCACATTCCCGACCGTACGGCGCCAAATCACGCTGCGATCACTCCAGGCCATCAGCGAGTTCCATCCCCAGACCTTCGCCGACCTACTGGCTGGTCGCGCCACATGCCTGATCGCCTCCACCGCCGACACGGTGGTCCCGATCGGTCAGGCCGTCTCCTTTTGGCACCGGTGCACGGAACCACGGCGATTCGTCCTGGTACCATCAGAGTTGTATGCGGAGCATTGCGACCTCTTGGATGGAGAAGCCGGAACCTTTGTCCTCGCCGAGGCAGTTGGCTGGATGACGACTCATCTCGTCACACGCCACGGGTACCCCTCGCTTCGAGGGGTGATAGCCAAGGCACGGTCCGATGAGTTGCAGCAGGACGCCGCACTGCACAGCTCTGCCGAGGTTGCTGCTGCACAAGCAGGCGAAGTCTTGCAATTCCCGTCCACAAGGAGTGTCGTAGAGAGGGATACCGAGATAGCGCCGCTCGTGTCCGTGGAAGAGCAGTCGGCGGAAATCCATGGCCAAACCGCCGAGGACAATGCCTACCGAACGGACCAGGGGCTCGCATCGGATGACTCCGGAGATCCAGAGGAATCACCTGGAACGACCATGGAACGGGATGTTGCGACGGGCGAGAACGCAACAGCACAGGGTTCGATCGAGTTGAAGGCTGAGCAAGGCAGTGCCCCAATGATGAGCGACAAAACTCCAAGGGACGCGCCGAGCAAGTTTCCGTCTATGGACACAGTACAACAAAACGATCCCGCCCTCTTCAAGGGAACGGGTGCGGACCCAACAGCATCCGCACCCGAAGCCTCTCCTGAGCCACTGCTCGCCCTTACCCTCGACGCCGAGGAAGCATCCGCCGTGCAGCCCAGTCCCAGCCCCGAAGGCGAAGCCCAGGAGCCACCGGCAGAAGAACCATCCTTGCTACCCGAAGCCTCTCCTGAGCCACTGCTCGCCCTTACCCTCGACGCCGAGGAAGCATCCGCCGTGCAGCCCAGTCCCGGCCCCGAAGGCGAAGCCCAGGAGC
>JAJYVN010000286.1 GCA_021791995.1 Bacillota bacterium | reverse complement strand
GATCTCGCTTCGCTCGTCGACCTAGCATGCACCGCACTATATCCTACCGATCGTCCGCTGTCCAGCCCCCTCCACCTCTGGAAGCAGCTCGCTCAGCCCAGCTCCCACCCCCCCTTGAACGCTTACATTTAATATTTACGGCGCCTTACTCCTACGCATATTGGCGTGCCTCATCCCGCCGATATGCGCGCATGGCACCCAAGGCAAAGAGCAGGGTATAGGCAGCGAGGATCGCGACGTTCCCCCAGCCGATCCCCTGACCGCTCGTGGCGTTCCAACCGAGTGCGGCGAAGTGGTAGGACGGAAGAATGCGGGCCATGACTTGCATGGCGTGCGGCATGATCTGATACGGAAACCACATGCCACCTAGGATCGAGAGTCCGAAGTACACGATCATCATACCGCCCTGCGCAGATTGGGGATCAAGTGCATACCCCATCAGGATACCCAGCAACGCGAACGGGATGGTGCCGATCCATGTTGCAGCGAGGAAGATGCCCCAATCCGACAGAGGCATCTGGACATGATGGAGCAGCACCCCAAGCAGGGAGACCAAGACGAGTGCCGGAAGTGCCATCAAGACCGCGGTGGCCATCTTGCCGAGCACGTAGGCCATGGGCCCAAGCGGTGTGACGCGGAGTTGGCGAGACCAGCCGCCCGCGCGCTCCGTTGCCAAGGCGACGCTGTTGCTGTTCAGGGCTGCACCAAGGGCACCGTAGGCCGCCATGGAGACCATGTAGATGGTGTCGAAGTTGTACCCTGTACCGGAAGCCTCTTTGCCATAGAGCATGGTGAAGAGCAGGTAGAAGCCGGCTGGGAAGCCCAGCGTGAACACCAGGTAGCGCCCATTGCGTAGGGTGCGCCGAGTCTCTAACGAGAGGTAGCTCCAAAAGCCGTTCATCGGACTTCCCCTTCCGCGTTGACTAAGGTCAGGAAGGCTTCCTCCAAGCCTGCACCGCCGATCTCTAGATCCGCAAACGGTATGCCGCTGTGCACCAGGTCGCGGATGGTGGCGTCGGAGTTTGCGGTCCAAAGACGCACCCGGTCTTCCTCAAGCTCCACCTTGGTGACGCCATCCAGTGTCTCCAGGCGCTCAGGGTTCGGTGCGTTATAGCGAAAGCGGATGAAACGCCCACCAGCGGTGGCCTTGATGCTCGTCGCGCTGCCGTCGGCAACCACGCGTCCGCGCTGGATGACGAGGATCCGGTCTGCCACAGCGTCTGCTTCCTCCAGGTAGTGGGTCGCGAAGAGCACCGTCCGGCCGCTCCGCGTAAAGGCATGGATCGATGCCCAAAACCTTCGGCGCGTCTCCACATCGAAACCGGTCGTTGGCTCGTCCAGGAAGAGCAGCTCCGGGTTTCCGGCCATCGCCATGGCAAAGCGGAGTCGCTGTACCTGGCCGCCCGACAGCCGCTCGACTGGGCGGGTGGCGAACTCCGCGCAACCCGTCTGCGCCAAGAGCTCTTGGAGCGGCAGCGGGCTGGGGTAAAGGGTGCGCACAAAATTGACCAGTTCGCGGGCTTGGAGACCTGGGGGGAGACCGCTGGATTGTAGCATGGCACCCACTCGCCCTGCGCGAACGGCCTGTTCGGCCGGACCATTGAGGATGCGCACTGTTCCTGCATCAGGATCGCGAAGTCCCAACATGAGAGACACCGCAGTGGATTTGCCCGCACCATTGGGACCCAAAAGGGCAACCGCCTCACCGGTCTGGATGGAAAAGCTCACACCATCGAGGGCCGTAACGGAACCGAACCGCTTGACTACCGAGGAGAACGCAACGGCTGCGGTGGACAATGGACACCCCCTTCTCGGTCATGGCCACGATACGGGCTGAGCTTATACAGTAGCAGGATCTTCTGCCAAGTGATAGTTTCCCAGACGGCGAGGTGACTGCCGTCACGGGTGCGATCCGCATGGTCGATCCGGTGCGTGCTAGAGACAATTCTGTTTGCTTAAAGTCCTTGATCCGGATTGCTTGGGCAGATCGCCTGGTCGGCTGAGGCCAGGAACGGTGGTGTAAGCGCTTGCGGGCGAAGTTCGACATCTTGCGTTTGACCACTCGTGGATTGGCGCGGAGGCGGCGAGCCGGGAGCCGCTCCTCGAGGATCTCCTTGACCACCCTGGCGTGCACGGTGGCTAACGGCTCAGGGGGAAAAGACCGGGCCCCATCGAGGTTTCGTTTGACGACGCGCAGCGAGCGGATGAAGAAGAGTCGATCCGGGTCCTCGTGGGCCATCGCGGCCGCTTCGTGCATCAGAGCACGGACCGCGTAGTGGGTGAGAAGGTATCCGTACATTTCTTGGAGCACGCCATCCGGCGTCTTGCTGCGCAGAACCACCTGTGGCCCACGCTGGTGGGTGTTCGCAACGGAAGCGGGTTCCTTCTTTGGTTGAGCACCCCGCCGGCCTGTTCTCGCCCCGATGGTGCATAGCTTGGCACGACCAATGCGAGGCGATAGGGTTGGGTGCAATGCCTCGCGATGATCTTGCGCTCCGTTCAATAGTCGGTGGCGAAGGATCCGCGGCAAATGACGGATTGCAATCGCACGGAACGCCGTATCGAGGTTCAGAGCCTCACGCGACGCATCGTCGACTCCCGCGAGGCCAAGAAAGGCACCAATGTCTTCGGGCAGCATCGCGAGCACTGAGTGGTGCTCCGAAGCCAATGGCGCCATCAGCGTGGCGAGCTTCTGACCAAAGGCTTTTTCTGAGGCATAATCCGCGAGGGTCACGTGTGGTTGGACGGCGACCAGCACGACCAGACCGGTATAGGCGCGGATCACAACCCTTCCTTCGTTCACACTGTCGGCTGCGCTCGCGCACCGTTGGTGTGACTTCTGCCGACGGGATCACCCGCTGATTGGTGCGCACCGAAGCATGATAAACCACATAGTGATAGGCGAACCTACAAGGCGCTCCATCGAAAAGAAACGGCTGTATGTTGTGGTATGTGCTTAGGGGGGGCGCAACCGAAGGCTGCAGCCCCCCCTAACAGGCGTTAGGAACCGGCGGACCGGCGACGCGTGATCGTCATCGAGCCAACCCCGAGAAGAACGAGCACCGCTCCGAAGAGCGGAACCAGAGGCCCATTCCCTGTCTTTGGCAGCTTTGTCGACGACGTGGAGGACGAAGTTGTCGTTGACGTACTGGTCGACGCTGCCTTGCTAGTAGTCGAGGTAGCCTTCGCCGGGGTGCTGGTCGTGCTGGAAGTCGTCTTGGAGGTGGTGCTCGTCGTGGTCGAACTCGCCGTGGTGGAAGTGGCGGCCGTGGCGGTGATCGGGCTGACGCTGAAGTCCTTAAAACCGAACGGTATTGGCGTAAAGGTATTGCCGCCCTCGTTGGCTGTTACGCCAACATCGGTGGCCTGCAGGGAGGACCAAGCGACGGATTGGAGTTCCACCCACGTTGTTCCGTTGGTGCTGTAATAGCCGGTATAGACGTCACCCTGCTTGGTGAGTCCCAACCAGAGTGGATTATCCTGGCTGTTGCATGCAACATTGTAGGCTGCTGTGCCCGAGGTGGCGTTTGCCGGCTCTGTGTTCGGGGGCAATGGCTGTCCGTTGGGGAGAGTGATCCCGGTTTGCGTACCCCAGGTGCCATCATCGATCTGCACGGCAACATCGCATCCTAGCGCTTGGCGCTGAACCCGAATCCAGTCGGTATTGTTCTGGAAGATGTAGATGCCGCCGCCCTGATAGTTGGTCGGTTGGCCCGGCGGCGGACCATACTTCAGGTTAAAGTAGGTGGTTTCCACGCTGATCGACCAATTGCCGTTGGGATTGGCCGGTTGGAGGACCATATCCTTGAGCCCGGTGCCATAGGTGGCGACCGGCAGGTGCTGCGTCTGAATGGTCAGCCATCCCGGATTCGATGTCATGGAGAGATTCGAGTCCTGGCTGATGACATGCCAAATGCTTGTGTTGAGCGTGCCCTTGGACAGGGTGCTCGACACAGGCCCCGACGAGGCGGC
>JAJYVN010000285.1 GCA_021791995.1 Bacillota bacterium | reverse complement strand
TGCTGGCCGACTCGGCGGTGGAGCTGGCCGCCAATCGCGCGCTGGTCTATCAGGTGGCGGCGGAGGTGGATGCGGTCACAAGCGAAGAGACGAACCAGGTACTGGCGTTGACCCGAGACATGTTTGAGATTGAGCCAAGTGTGGAGTCCGAAAACCTGACGTGGGCGGCACGCGTGGCAGCGGGCATGGAGCGCCTGGTACGCGGAAGGGATCTATCTGGCCTTGCCTACTACTACCACGGCCGCGGCGTAACCGAAGACTTGGGGGCTGCACTGATCCTGGGAGGATCCCTCTTGACAGCCCGCGGTGTCCCTTGCTCCGGCGAGGGAGACCTCAAGAACGCCATGGCTATGACGATCCTCGACCGTCTGAGCGCCGGCGGCAGCTACACTGAGATCTATGCGATGGATTTCGCGGAAGACTTCGTGCTGATGGGGCACGATGGCCCCGGGCACCTCGCGATCTGTGACCGACGCCCCGTGCTCCGCGGTCTCGGCCTGTATCACGGAAAGGCGGGGCGGGGTGTATCGGTCGAGTTCCGCGTACGCACGGGGCCAGTAACCATCCTTGGCGTGACACAAACGGGCGATGGACGCCTCAAATTCATCGTCGCGGAGGGAGAATCGATGCCCGGCCCAACCCTCCGCATCGGCAATACCAATAGCCGCGTGCACTTCTCCCTCCATCCGGCCGACTTCGTCGACGCTTGGTGTGCGGAGGGGCCAACCCACCACGTGGCGCTCGGCGTCGGCCACGTTGCGGACGAGGTCCGCAAGCTGGGAAACCTCCTCGGCGTTGAAACGGCGTGGGTGCGGTAACGGAAGGCACCACCAGTGCCACCATCCGTTCGCGGCGGGCATTATCGAAAGGGGACCCATTGTGCGATGGCCGTCGATTGGGTCCAGCGACTGACCGTCAAAGTACCGCCAGCCAATGTCACAACATCTCCATCCGGCGCTTGCGCAAACCCGCCCGAGGCACCAAAACCGGGTAGGGACACGGACTGCCACTGAAGATGCCCCCACGGGCCCAACGTCAAGAGCACCTCTTCACCGTTGCCCACGTGAAAGAGGACCCCAGAGTGATGCGGACCAATGATGACGGGGTCAGCCCAACCCCCAAGGATCGAAAACGGCAGAGTGGCGTTTTGTCCCGGAGCGAGATGCGCCCGGGCCCCACGCTCGGTCCAATCCCAAACCGTCGCAACCGTCTGGTCGGGAATCGTACCGGGTTCGAGACCGACCACCACGGCACGACCCGCCGTGTTTTCAAGACCATACGCCTCTGCGGGACCCGGTGCAGGGGTCCGAATCGCACCATCCAGTGTGAGCCCTGTTCCATCCAGCGACCAAAGGCCAACCGTAGCACTCGTTGGTCCGCGCTCCATGCCCACCACCCGGGGCCCAGCTGGCCCAAGGGGCGACACTGACCCCCACCAAGCCACGTCGGGCGCTGTCCATGCCCCGAAGGTGGTCGTTGTGCCGGATGCCTGCGTGCGGTCGACCACCGCCCGCTCCTCCTTGCCACCCGAGGTCGTCGATTGCACGGCCAGCCCCAAGGTAACCACAGCATGCCATGCGGGAACCGCAATCGCCGAGGGCTGCGATTCCAGTACGATCGGCGCAGCGGGCGCCACCGGCGTGTAGTTGTCCGATACCGCCGCAAACTGGACGCCGCGCACATCGATCGTCGGCAAGCTACCGGAGGTCGACAGAGCGGATTCAATGCTAGTACCCGGCGCCCCTGGCAGAAATGAAACCAATGGTCCGGTCGGATCCCCCAGTGACACCGCCTGCATTGCGACTCCGGAACTGCTCTCCCAAACCGTGGAGCCATCCAGCACCGCATCTGGCGAGAGCAGTGAAAAGGCCGCCGCGCCCACCAGGCCTGAGCGATGCAACTCGACCGCTGGGTCACCGGCACCGCCTTCCACGAGCAGTCCCGGACCGTTCGGCTGCGTGATGATCCCTTCATAGCTGCCATTGGCCGGAATGCTCACCTGCCATCGCTGCTGAAAGGTTGATCCACTCCATGTATAGGCGTCAGCGATCGGCGACCTTCCGCCAACGGTATTCCGCACAGCGATCATCATCAGATGCCCATTCGACTCAGTGAGTCCGGCCATCACCGGAAAGGCAGGATTCGCACTCGTCCCGAGCACCACGCTGCCGAGTGGTTGCAGTTCCGCATCATACAGCGTGAGCTGGCTCTGGTATTTTCCAGCAGCCTGGCTCGTGGCCAAAACATATCCCTGGCCCCCGATGGTCAGAGCAGAAAGGGCAAGAACATTGCCGTTCGGCTGGGAGACAGAGGAGCCTTGCACCAGATGGTCCCCCGAAAGCGTCACCACCTGAATCTGACCCACGCCGCCAGGGCTCCTGGTTAGGACCACCGCCTCCGGCGCTCCGTTTCCACCCGCGACGGCCACCATCGGCGTTCCGTACAGAACGCTGGGCTTCAGGTCGACAGGACTCCCGGGACCACTCCCAAGTGCAGTCTGCGCGGCCAGGATCACGGCCGACCCTGTCACCTGATATGCCGCCAAAGCCAAATGCGGCGGGCTTCCTTCCGCACCGATGGCGAAGAATCCATGCGTAACTCCCGTCGAAAAGGCTGCCATTGCCGCCACCGGATACTCGAACTCTGCCGCATGGGAGAAGTCCGATGGTAGAGGCGACGTGGAGACAAGGTGCGGAAACCCGGTCGAAACGTCATACAGCACGACCTGGCCACCCACAGTGGCACCCGCAAGCAGGCCGGGCACGGGTTCGGACAAGAGGTACGGAAGCGCTAACTGAACCGGAAAAGGGACCCTATTCTGCACGCGTAGCGACACATCCGTGGCTGTCCCCCGCTCCAAAGAAAGAGCGTGGTAGCCAACGCCAGCAGCCGCCACCACGACCGCACCTGCCAGGACAAGCGCGCACCGCCACCGGTTTGGGCTGCGGCGTCGATAGCCCTCCTGGCAAAAGGCATCGGCGAGTTCCCGAGGCGAGCCAAAGTCGCGCAGAACAGCATCCACCGAAGATGTCGCGATGCGATCATCCAAGTCAGCACGAAGCCTTTGCAGCAAGCGCTCTCTCTGTCTCCGGGTCAGCCGCAGGCGAGCAAGAACAGCGGCTATATATCGGTCACGAGGATTCCGCGCCACGGGCGTCACCCTCGCTTCCCGCAACCATCAGCTCCATCACCGCGTTCAATTCCCTCCAACTGGCCAGTTGCTCCCCCGCCTGATGGCGACCCTTCTCGGTGATTCGGTAGTACCGCCGCGGCTTGCCACGGTCCGGGATCTTCCAACCGCCCACAAGCCACCCTTCGTCCTCCATCCGATACAGCAAGGGATACAGTGTGCCTTCTTTGACATCAAAGATCCCGCCCGATTCTCGACGCAACGTATTCGCGAGATCGTACCCATAGGTCGAGCCTCGCAAGAGAACGATCAATACGGCGATACCCAGGGTGCCTCGTCGAAGTTCTCGGTCCAGACTAGCGCCTCCCCACAGCGATAGCATAGTGTAGCGATGTATATATGGCAACGATGGAATGACATCAGGGTCGAACTAGATCTCGCACATATCCTGGTGCGGCGTGCCAATGGGCTCTCTTTGTCAGGTCCGCACTCCCCGTCCCTCCGACGAACCCTCTCGCGCTTTGGGAGGACCAGCAGGGCCGCACCGCAGCCAGCGAACCAAATTCCCAGGACATGACACACCGACTCGGGCGGCCATCCGCGGTGCAGTTCTGCGGACGACCGCCAAAGCGACCTCCGAGGGTCCAATACAATGATTAGCGGGAGTCCAGGGTGGGTGCATGCCCGAGGTGAGCCGGCTTTATGGTGTAGTGATCTCCCTCTTGTACAACGACCACCAACCGCTTTGATCTCCCTGAAACGCCGTTTCATGTCCCCCAATCGCCGATCCGTATCCGCCCGCCGTTCATCCAGTCGCCGAATCGTCTCTTCCTGCTTGTCCTCC
>JAJYVN010000284.1 GCA_021791995.1 Bacillota bacterium | reverse complement strand
ACATACTCCGTAACAATCGTGGCATTCCACGCTCCTCCAGCCGCTGTGATTAGCCCGGTGACCAAGAAGGGAAAAATCCCGGGAAGGATTAACGTGCGCCAGCGGGCGTACGAACTGAGGCGAAACAGTGCGGTTGCCTCCTTGAGATCCTGGGGAATGGACATGGCCCCAGCAATGACGTTGAACAGGATGTACCACTGGGACGCGAGCATGATGAGAAACACCGAGAGCACTCCAAGCTTGACGCCCAGGGCCAGAAGCCAGACCACAATGATGGGGAACAATGCCGTGGCCGGGATAGACGCAAAGATCTGCGCAACAGGCTGGAGCCGCACGGCCCAGTTGCGACTGAGGCCGATGAAAACGCCAACAGGAACCGTCCAGACCGTACTAAGTAAAAGTGCTCCGAAGACCCGTAACGTCGACAGCAGAGCACCCAGCGGAAGTCGCAACGCTTCGGTTAGCGGAATCGTGGCAAGCAACATGGCGCCCTTCCAGAGGGCAAAGCCGAGGGCCACCACCACCGCAGCAGCAAGAGCCCACCCAACAACGGTAACAACGCTGCGTCGACGCCCTCTCGCATTGCCTCGCACCGACGGACGGGATAAGCGTTGATCGATGCGCTCGATGCCCGGAGCAATCACGTGCTCTAAGGTCCACTCGACCATACGCGAACGTCGAAGCAGCATCAAAACCGCAGAACGGGGGGGGACCGATCCGGTCGCGAACTCAATCTTGAACCGGTCGGCCCAGGCCAAGAGCGGACGCCAAATAAGTTGGTCTAGAAGGACGATGACGAGGACGAGCATTCCGATCCCCGCCAGTTCCGCCCCTCCATCACCCCGGTTCGCGGCAACCTGCAGATAGCTTCCGAGCCCCAGCAACTGGAAGCTACGGCTACCCAGTGTGAACATTTCCGCCGCCATGAGGAAGAACCAACCTCCCGCCCACGACATCATGCTGTTCCACACCAGACCCACTGCCGAATACGGCAACTCGAGTTGGCGGAACCGCTGCCACGGGGACAGGCCATATAACGCCGACACCTCGCGCAATTCAGATGGAATGGTCAAAAGGGAGTGATAGAAGCTGAAGGTCATATTCCACGCTTGCGATGTGAACACCAGCAGAATCGAGGCAAGTTCCACACCGAAAGTGCCGTGGGGAAACAACGCGATGAGCGCCAGAACGATGGAAGGGAGAAACGACAGGATGGGGACCGACTGGAGGATGTCGAGGATCGGAACGAGGATCTTCTCGGCACGTCGATTGTATACGGCAAGATATCCGTACACCAGCGAAAAGATCAACGAGAGGATGTAGGCTGCAAGCATGCGCCCCAGTGAATACACCGCGTAAAGTGGCAAGTGACGGATGGACAAGGAAACAGCAGAAGCAACAGGATGGTGATGACTGCTCGTCGCCAGAGCAAGGACGGCATACAATAGTCCTGCGAGTCCGAAGCCTACCAGAATGTCAGCGTACCAAAGGGAACTGGTACTACGGGACCAACGAGCCGACGGGGTGCTCTGGTCCTGCGCAGGCAGGGAACGACGACTGCCGGGGCCCTGGGCGCTGCCGACGCTCATAGGGGTTCACCTCAAACATCTCCTTCCCCCACAACGGCCTTGCTCAGGCTTCCCTCCGCACCGATCGCAGGCAACGCGTGCAAACCAACATCCTCTGTCCGTTGAGCCGTACCCTCTGTAGATTGGGTTCCCAGCGGCGCAGGTTTTTGATATTGGAGTGACTTACGGCATGCCCCGTCGCCGGTTGCTTGCCGCACATTGCACACTGCCTACCCATACCGAAACCCCCTTCAACTGCGGAACACCCGTTGAGGCGCCGCAACACACAGCACAGTATAATACCATCGGTAACGCGCTTCGACAAGCACGGGAATGAGGGGCACCTTCGTGCGCGAAATTGTTACTCCCAACGGGAAACTGGTGTTCACCGAGAGTGTGCTCGCCACACTTGCCGGCGCGGCTGCCATGCGGTGTGATTCGGTCCTCGCTACGGTTCCGCGTCACCTGGGCGAGCTTGCCGAGATGTTGGGGCATTCTGGAGCCGCGCGCGGAGTCGACGTTCAGCTCGAGCAAGAGAGCCTTGAGATCAGCGTCGGTTTAGTGATCCGATTCGGCGCCCACATCCCCTCGGTGGCCGCCGC
This sequence comes from Bacillota bacterium, assembly GCA_021791995.1. GTDB lineage: Bacteria > Bacillota > Sulfobacillia > RBS10-35 > JAJYVN01 > JAJYVN01. Next base: position 1,813 of record JAJYVN010000284.1, on the reverse strand, counting down.
AGTCGACGCCGCAATCCGTGACATGATCCAGCAGCAAACAGGACTCATCCCCGATCGCGTGCATGTCCGCGTTCAGGGCGTGCGCCGCCTTACGCGTGCGACGATGGTTGCCCCCTTGGCGGATGCCGCAGCTACCACTCCTCTGGAGTTGGACAATAGAGCACCGTGAAGTGCCTCGCCCAATCTTACGGTGTAACGAATGAGCCCACCGTCTCAGGGGGACCGGGGACCGCGTCGACTCCGGTCGTCTGGGTTGCACCAGAGGGATGTCGCTTTGCATGTGGCCGACCTTTGATCTGCGGCGCATTCAGATAGGCAATGCGGCCGACAGGTGGTGGAGCGCCCTTTCTCGAAAGCCCAAAGAAGGCATTGGCCCGTCAACCTAGAGGGGGGGCCGGGCCCGCCGGGCTCGGATCCAAGGCCGTTCACGTTACGCAACCGCAAGGGGCGGGCATAGATTCGGTTCCGCACCGCAGTTTTAGGATCGGCCGGTTCACATGGTGTATGGTCTGGATGCACGGAGGCGGCTCAAGGGGGGAAGAGGGTGAGCCGAAAGGGACTCGCCCAAAACATGACAACGCGATTGGAGCGACGCCCACGAATCGTGTTCTTCGACGCCGGAGGCGTGCTCGTAGAGTTGCCCAACGCCGGCCGGGTGGTCAAGGAAGCCCTCCAGTCGTTAGGCTGTACCATCCCGGACGAGGAGATCCTCCGCGCAGCGCTGCAAGCATCAAGGAACGAGATGGAGAAGGCTGGCCCGATTGACCTCCTCTGGCCTCCCCGCGCAGAGGACGACCAGGCTCTCGCAGGTGCAATTGTTCTAGGGAAGCTTCTTGGCCTCCCGCCTGAGCGAGCATGGTACCTGCGCGACACGTGCTATCTCATGCACAACCTTCACGTGTATCAAGATGCTGCTATCTCCTTGCAGCAGTTGGCAGCCGCCGGATATGCGATTGGTTTGATCTCCAATGCCCCTCCCTCGCTCCGCGGAAAACTGCACCTGTTTGGTCTGTCAAGCTACCTCGACCCCATCGTCATCTCGAGTGAGGCCGGGATCGCCAAGCCAAACCCAGAGATCTACCACCTCGCACTCCGTCGTTGGGGTGGCGATGCGGTAGATGCGCTGTTTGTAGATGACCTCTCTGAGAATATCAGCGGCGCTCGTGCGGTGGGCATGCAGGCGCTTCATCTCGATCGCAGTGGACACACCGGAGACCTTCACGATCTGCTCGAACTGGTTCGCGAGCTGACGGCAACGGTTGCGCCCACCCCCATGTAGACCCTTACGGCGAAACGGGTGATGGAACGCGGTCGCAAGTGTGAAGGCCGTGCGGCATCCATATGGAGACTCGCACGCCGAAAACGTCGGTCCTCACCTCATCCGCATGGGCCCGCCCCACCACTCCCCCACGACTTGGAGGAGACCGCGCGACCCGTCTCGGGTCGACCCTACGATGGTGAGGAACAAACTGAGATAGAACCATATAATGGGACAACCAGGATTATGGGTCGGGAAGAGAAACTCCCCTAGCTGGCCCGGCCAACCTAGCCGGTTAATCCCATCCCGGGCCAAGGAGAGGAGTATGACGAATGTAACGGAAGGCCGGGAAACCGGCAATGAAGCGATGGAACAGACAGCGCTGACGCATGAGTGGTGGTGTCACCTGCTGCCTGATTTGCTTGACACACCGAGCCAATCATTGTTCGTGCCGCCCCAATCCGGCTTGCGCCGGTTGCCCTTGGTTCCTTCTCCCCTTGCGGAGAAGGAGTCGACCCCTTTGCGCGTGAGTCGGGTCGACAGGCTATTGGGAGT
>JAJYVN010000283.1 GCA_021791995.1 Bacillota bacterium | reverse complement strand
AACCGTGCATCCATACTCCTACCTTACTCGATCCCTACGGTCCTGTCCAGGCCCCCTTTGGATCTCTCCCCAATGCCAATACCCATCGTCTTCCGGCCCCCCCCACACAGATGTGGGTAATGCAGAGTGTTCTGTGCCAAGGCCCGTCGTACGGGCTCGATGACCAGTTCCTCCTCCACCGGGTCGCCCAGTTCCCAGGCGACCACGTGGCGTGTGCACCAGTCCAGCAGCGCCACCAGGTACATCCACGTCCGGCGCATCCGGATGTAAGTCAGGTCGAACCCCCAGATCTGGTCCGGTGCCGTGATGCTCAAGCCGAGCAACAGGTACGGATACACTTTGTGTTCATGGCGACGACGGCTCAAATTCGGTCCCGGGCAGATCCCGGCAATGCCCATCTCCCGCATGTGGTGCTGCACCGCCTTACGGTTGACCACCAACCCCTCGCGCCCGAGTTCCGCCGCGATCCGTAGAATGGCCACCGGGTGTAGATCGCATCAATGCGGTGTTTGAGAGCCACCTCCTCGGCCGATGGCTCGAGCGGCTTATAGTACAGCCCGGAACGGTTCAGACCCAGCAGCTGCGCCTGCGTGCTCAACGGCATGGCGCCTTCCCCGCGTTCCAACCGTTCGAGCCGCTCTTGCCTACTCAAAGCGGATGCCTTTATTTCATCCGCTCGAGCTCCGTGCTCAGGCGGCCGATCTCGGCGTACAGCTCGTGGACCTTCTTGTCCTGCTCGGCGCGCTCGGCACGACCCCGTTCTCTGCGGGTAAACATCTCCGGGAGTTCCGCCAACGCCAATGCGCGCCACCGGTGCAGCAGTGTCGGATGCACATGCCGCTCCGCCGCGATCTCCGCCAGCGTCTTCTCCTCGCGCAACATTTCGACCACGACCTCGGCCTTGAACTGGGATGAATACTGCTTCCTCATGCCACTCGGAATTGCTTATAGACCCCCGCCCCGCCTGTCCAGTTTCTCGGGTCCATCATATCGGGCCGTGGATCAGCTTTTGGCGACGCGATCGCGGAAGGATTTGGCGGCCTTGAACTTCGAGGCCTTGCGGGCGGGGATGGTCAGGGGTTCCCCCGGTCTGCACGTTGCGCCCGGCGCGCTCGGCGAACTGGGTGGTCGTCCAGCGTCTCAGACACCGACTCGAACACGGCCTTGACGGCGGACTGTGCCGCGCTCTTGGAGATCCCGACTTTTTCGGCAACCTTGGAAACCAGATCGGCTTGAGTCAAACGGATCACTCCTTCTGAAGTGGTGGGTCGAGGGATTGTACCGAAAAGATTTTGTCCAGCGCCGGGTTTCGGCGAAAAACCTCGGTATCATCCCGGCAGTCGAAAAATGAAAGGGGCGTGGTGGATGATGAGCCGGGGAACGACGGGATTCGAAAAGGCGATGCGGAGAGGCGGGCACGGTAGCGGGAAAAAGGGCTGGGTCCACCGCCAGCAGGCTGCGGTGGCGGCGGAAATCCGGGAGCGGTACCCGCACTGCTCGCCGGCGGAGGCGTGGGAGATCGCGGTGGAGACGTGCAAGCGCGGCGTGAGCCGGAACGAGCAGTGCTCGGTGGAGGAGGTGACATCGCAGGCGGTGCGGGCGTATGTTCGGCACCACCACACCAAGTGCGATCTGGTGCTGTGGCGGGTGGTTGGACCCGAGGTGGATGAATGCCTCCGTCGATAGGCGTAGGAGAACGGAGGCCGAAAGGCGGTTGAGCGGAGATTGGTCCTGGATCGGGTGCGGAAGTTGCGGGCGGTCGCCGAACGGACTACCAACCAGCACGAAGCGGAGAATGCCCTGTTGCTTGCCCAGCGGCTGATGGTCGAACACGACCTGGCGGAGGCCTCGGTCGAGACGGCAAGCGCCACCGATGATGTGGCCGACGCGGACGGCGACGAGCAGGGCCACCGGGCGGCAGGATGGCGAAATGAGCTGGCGGAGGTCGTCGCGAGAAACTTTCGCTGTTTGTGGTACATGGATCGCCGGTGGGAAAAGACTTCATCGCGTGCTGCGCTGTGGGTCATCCGGTTTGTCGGTCGGGGGTCCGATGTGTGTTTGGCCGTTGAAGTATATCGACAAGCGCTGTTGGCGGCTATGCGGCTGGCGAATTTGCATGTGGCGGCCTGGCGGCGGGGCAGGGTCAAGCGCGGCACGCTCTTGCTGTGGCGCAAGTCATTCCTGCTCGGGTTCGCCTCAGGACTGGGCCAGAGCTTTGAGAAGCAGCGTGGCGAGCATCAGGAATGGGGCATGGTCCTGGTACGGGATCCGGAGGTCGACAAGACGCTGGAGTTCCTGTTGGGCGGCGAGGGCGTCCCATGGGCCAGCAGGTCCCGCGCTGTGGAACAGGGCGCCTGGGGTGCGGGATTTCAGTCAGGAGTGGCGTTCGAGCTGCGGGCAAGACAATTGCCTAAGCGTAGCGTCTGAGACATCAGAACAGGCTGCGGGCGCGGTCCAACGATGCGGCCAATTCTAATTCGGACGCTGGCGCGGCAGGAGGGCGACCCGCGCGCGTGCAAGAGTATAGGCACACACTGATGCGCCAGTCGCACGCCTGGAGGGATTGCCGTGAAGTGGATCACGCGCAAGAACGCAAACGTGGATCGTATCGCGTGCCCGTGGTTGATCCGCGGCTTTGTGGACCCCGAGGCCGAGTTCTTGTTCGTTCCGTATGAGGAAGTCGCCTCAAGGGCTGAGGTGGAGGGCGCGATCCCGTTCGATGTGCCGGGGGTTGAACTCGGCCACTCGGATGGGCGGTGCAGCTTCGAGGCCATCGTGCGCAAATACCGCCTCACCGATCCGGCTCTCCAGTTGCTGGCGACGATCGTCCATGGCGCGGATGTCACCGCCGACCGGGGCATCGTTCCGGAGGCGGCGGGGCTATATGCGGTGGCGCACGGGTTCGCGTTGCTGTATGGGGATCATGACGAGGAAAAGCTCCGGCTGGAGAGCCCGGTGTACGACGCCTTGTATGCGTGGTGCCAGCGCCAGGCGGAGAAAACCGCCGAGGAGCAAGGGCGGTCAGAACAGGTTTCTGGCGCACGCTGAATGCGCGGGTGGCTCCAGGTCGGAGACTGGCGGGGGCAGCCAGCGCAAGCCGAGGAGCCAGTGGACCACGACAAGACCATCCGCGCGGTCGTCTTCTGGCAGGCGCTCAGAGATCGCCTTGGCGAACAGGTAGCGAGCCTGAAGGCGGCGGTTGAGGCCCTGGGCACGAAAGCGGCGCAGGTGCTCGGCGAGTTCTGGCGTGCTGGCGGCGGGCAGGCGATCGGCCAGCCAAGCGGCCAGTTCCTGTAGCGCTTGCTGATCGTCCACGGTGAGTCACACCCCCTACGCTAGCGCGAATGCTAACGCTACCGCTTATACACCACCTTGACGAACTTGGCCGCTAACGGCAGATGATCGGGAAGGGGGGCTCCTGTACCGGAGTTGCTGCAAGGCGGCCGCGCCGATGTGTGGTGTCGGGCCCTGTGGTCGTCACCGTTGCTCGGGGAGAGCGATGCGTCCGACGAACGGATCGTCCATGCGCTCGCATTTCAGCCAGCGCATGCTGTGAGCGTGCGGCGGTTCGGCCTGCGCACCGGCTTGGGCTATGCCAAGTCCGGCGACCACCGGGAATGGGACTGGGTCCGCGACTACCGCCTGCTGGCATGGCAGGACGGTGTTTGGCGGGTGGTCGCGGAGGAACGCGGGCTACCCGCTCCGGGAGATCGGGTGCGGTGGACCGACAACGCCGTGGCTGCCAGTGCGCTGTCGGTGCAGGTCCGGCGCGCGGGCGTGGATGGTTGGTGGCCGTCGTGGAATCTCGCCGCCAGCAGCATCCTCTTGGAGGGGGAGGCACAGGGAGCGATCACTCCGCATAGCAGCTTGCTGCGGGTGGAAGTAGTGGCAAATCTCATAAATTCGGGGGTCCATGGCCCGGAATCGGCGCATTATTCCGTTAAGAAGGCGCCAGCACGAATGCGAAGTCACTCAGGAGCGTCGTCAGGACTTCGTTCAGTGTTCCTTCG
>JAJYVN010000282.1 GCA_021791995.1 Bacillota bacterium | reverse complement strand
GCTCGAACATCCCTCTGGCTCGCGGTGCCGTACCCGTCCTAATGGGAAATTCTCGAGACCCTTCCCTGTGCCCTGCCCCGGAACCGGACACACCCGCGCCCGTTCCATCTCGCAACAATGGATAAGAGAAATCGCGGACTCGACCCGTCACTGAACGGCGATGATCCCCCCCTTCCGTCGGAACACAGACGCTGTAGGCAACATACTGGATCTACGGCAGCGGGGAACACCACTTCGACGGCGAAGGACGGTCACCGACCGACAACCAAGGCCGACGGCTTGCAGTTACAGGATCCAGGCGAAGCAACTCGGGTGACGACCACGCGGCGCGGTGCAGCGGAGCCACCCCAGAAAGGAGAGGAGCAAAACAAATCGTTATGCTCCGAGCGGTTGTCTGATACTCCGGTTCCTTTGGGCGCCGTCCCCTCGTCGATGGTATCGCGAGCGGTTTACCGGACTCCAAACGTCCCGCCCGGACCCGACGCACCGGGTGTCAAGCCACACGCCCTGATTGCACTACAAGGGAGGGAGCGGCGCTTCCGCTCTCGCCGGAAGGCGACAGCCCCGCGCCGCGTGATGGATGGAAGTAACCATGGGAATGGGATCTGGGTTTGCCACTCGGCCAGGGGGACGCGCACTTCTGCGACGCTTGGTCGACATGGGCTGCACCAGCGTGGAAACATACGTGCGCTGGAGTGATGTTGCCCCTGATCCGGACCGCTGGGATTGGTCGATCTTTGATGCAGATTTGGAGGCGCTGATCGCCTGCGGATTACGATGGGTACCTTTTCTGATTGCTGGTCCCTGGTATGCGACCCCCACCTGGTTCAAAGAAGGTCCGCATGACCTGCGGGCACGCTGTTTGGAGCATGACCGGACCACCGGCGCCCAGTCGATCTGGAATCCGAACCTCTTTCCAGAGATTCAACGGTTGATGGCGGCATTTGTTGACCACTATCAGGCCGCCGATGCCATGGAGTCGTTGCTGCTCGGTGTGACCGGTGACTATGGGGAGGCAATCTACACCGTCGTTGGCAACTGGCCAGGGGATTACCATGGCCATGCCGGCTATTGGTGCGGCGATCATCAGGCGCGCGCTGACTTTCGCCGGTGGTTGGAGGCACGGTACCACACGCTGGAATCGCTCGGTTCCGTATGGAAAACCCCGGCACCCACCACCTGGGCGTCCGTGCAACCCCCGGTGTCTCCGCAGCAGGCACCATCGCCTCTGGCCTGGCTGGATTTTGTGGAATGGTACCGCCAGGCAATGACCACGTGGTCGGCAAAGTGGCTCACCGAGGCCCGTCACCAACTTCCGAGCACCGAGGTCTACCTTTGCACCGGCGGCGACATGCTACCGGCACACGGCTCTGACTTTTCGGAGCAGTGCCGTATCGCCGCAAGGGCAGGTGCGGGAGTCCGTATCACAAACGAAGGATCAGACTATGTTCAAAATCTAATGCTCACGCGGTTAGTTGCTACTGCAGGACGGCTTTACGGGTCGTTCTACGGATTTGAGCCGGCGGCCGCCGTAGATGCAGTCGGCGTCACCGCGCGCCAGTTCAATGCAGTTAGTTCCGGTGCGCGACAATTGCACGAATACCAGACCAACATCATCCGCGAGGACCACGGACAAATCCAGGTGGTTCCCGGTGCGACGGATGCGTGGGAGCATGGTCAACAGCATTTGGTGGAGAGGAAGCCGCGATTCCAAGTGGGTCTTCTGCACTCACTGATCGACCTCGCCTTGCGCGAAACGGGAATTGTGGGCGATGCACTTCCATTGGCCAGGTCCCTGCGGCAATTGTGCGATTTCGAGGTGTTGGACGACCACCTGATGGTCCGAGGCGCCGCGCGATCGCTGATGGCGGTCGTATTGACCCCCGCACGCCTGTGGGACTGGCTAACCTTCGATGCCCTGCGGGAGTTTGCCGAACGTGGGGGCATGGTCATTGCGGCAGGGGTGCATCCGAAAACATTGGTGGGCTGGGACAAAGACGGCGCCCTGTTCGGGTTCACGCCTGACACGGAATCCATTGCCGGTATCTCCGCAGTCCGTTTAGTCGATGGTGCCCCCTTACCGTCCTACGCCCGGGTGCCCGCCCTGCACATGACACAGAGTTATCGAGACTTGGACCCGGCTATCGTTCCGTTACTGGCGTTGGCCCACACCCCGAGTCATGGTGGCCAGCCACTGGTGGCCTGGTACCGCCGATGGGGGCGCGGTGCCACCGTCTTCTTTGCCGGCCGCCTCTCCCAGGGTGAGGGATGGATGTCGGTCCCAGGCGCTCCGCAGGCGCTCCTCACCGATTTTTTGACTGCTCTGCCGACGGCTCTGGGCATGACGCCAGTGTCCTTAATGCGCACGCGTGGCATCTATGAGACGTACGCCGACGATGGCACATTGGCTTGGAATGCCTCCGACGCGGACACCTCTTGGAATGGGCAAACGTTGGCGCCAGGCAGCATCACTTGGGCGCCTCCCGACAGCCAGTAAAGGATACCAAGAAGACTTGGGATTGGCCGGGCAGCCTCCATACACGGAAGGCACCCAGCCGATCCCAGCGCGGCTTATCCCACCGGTTCTGATCGCCCCGTCTCCGCCGATTTGTAAGCAGCCTCCGAAATTTGCGCCACACGCAACCCACATAGGGCGGGGGCTTGCGGCTCGGCCTTGCCACCACGAATCGTTGTGATGAAATCCTCTACAGGCCGGACTTCGGAGCCTTCGCCCGTCACTGTCACGGGCTCTTGGCCCTTGACCTGCAAATACATCTGTCCATCGCGGATATTGAGGACGCCTTCTGTGCCGTAAAACGAAAACTCTTCCCGCCATTCTGGGGACAACGACGTAGCGGCAAAGGTCCCCACAGCTCCATTGTCAAAGCGGATCGAAAGAGCAGTGCAGACATCGACCAAGGTACCAAAGCGGTCTATATGGGCACAAACGGACGCAGGCTGCAGACCACTGACCCAGAGCATCATGTCGTTGATGTGGCTGCCGGTATCCATGAAATGCCCTCCGCCCGACAGAGCCGGATCGGCTCGCCAACTCCGTCCTGGGAGGAAGGCCTGCAAGCAGTCCTGAGCGATGAGTACCGTAATCAGTCGGATATCCCCAATGCTTCCGGCTGCGACGATCTCCCTAGCGCGCTGATACCCAGGGTCCCCGTGCCGTTGGTAGGCAATGGCAACAACCTTATTACAGGCTTCTGCTTCCGCCAGCACGGCGCGTGCGTCCTTTGCCGTTGTTGCCATGGGCTTTTCCACCAGAACGTGCAGTCCGCGGCGTAGCGCCGCCATGATCTGCCCTGCGTGCTCCGTATGCGGCGTAGCGATTACCACGGCGTCCAGCTCCGTATCCGCCAGCATCTGCGCTAGCTCGGTGAACGTCCTTACATGATCACCACGCTCCCCGAGGAGACCCCGTGCACGCTCCAACGCAGAAGCGCTAGCATCGCAGAGGGCAACAATCTGTGCGTCGTCACGCCGAGCGAGTTCCTGCAGATGCACGCGGCCCATACCACCGGTTCCCACTACCCCGAACCGAAGCACCCTCTCCATCATGCCGCACCTCCTGATATGCCTGGTGCGCGGTACCGCTTCGGTACGGCCATGGTGCCTCCTGCCGGAGGCTGCCGGGATGTCAGATGGATCGTGATCGGGTTGGAACACATGCGTTACGCAGCTGACATCACGAAGGTGGCCTCCCGTCCCCGTACGCGACATCGTAAAGGCAAGCCCCGGCACTCTGGAGCTGCCTTGACGATGGTGGTGTCCACTTGTGCCCGCTTTGCCTGATAAACCGCGACAACCGCTCTGCGTGCCGCCCCAATCCGGCTGGCGCCGGTTGCCCCTGGTTCCTTCTCCCCTTGCGGAGGAGGAGTCGACCCCTTTGCGCTTGCGTCGGGTCGACAGGCGATTGGGAGTCGTCCTATGCCTCTCGCAGGAGGCCCTTTGCGCACTCACATAGGACCAGCACCAGCCCCAATCGGGTAGGAGGGGGGCGTCTCGCCCCCCGTCCTCCCACACCACCGGACGTGCCGTTCAGCATCCGGCGGTTCACCGAGAAGCCG
>JAJYVN010000281.1 GCA_021791995.1 Bacillota bacterium | reverse complement strand
AGAGGGAACCATGGGCAACCGGCGCAAGCCGGATTGGGGCGGCACGAACAACGGTTGTCGCGGTTTGTCAGGCAAATCGGGCAGCAGTTGACACCACGTGTCGGGTACAGCTCCCCGAGCCAGACGCCTACGACGCCGATACATCCGCATCCAAAGTTGGTCGTCACGAGGGCCCAGAAGAGCGGCCAATGCAAGAAGGCCCCTCGGAGAGGAGCATTCCACGTCCATAGATAGGCGGCGTATCCCACCAAGGCGACGGCGGCCAGGCTCATAGCGGCAACGCGTCGACCGCGAACATCTGCGATGGCTCCGGCCGTCAGAGAGCCGCAGAACAGCGCGCCGTAACCCAGGAGGAGGACGTCCGTTGTTGCGCCAGCAGTGAGATGGTGGATACCGCTCAACAGGGTTGGCTCATACAGCACCAAGGAGTAATTGATAAAGAAGATTCCGGAAGCGAGCGTGCAGCCAACGAGGGTCGTGCTGGCGAGTCCGCGACGAAAAAGTTCCGTCGTTGATCCCGAGACCGCGAACTCTGGAGGGAGTGCACCCCGCCGGCGGGCCTGTGCGTATTCTCGCCAAAGGGGCGACTCAGGCATCCAGAGGAACACGGCGGTCCAGATGACCAAGCTGCAGATCCCGACCACCAGGTAGGCTTGGCGCCAGGACTGGACGCCACCGGATGTGGTCAGGTAACCCACGAGCGTTGTGCAGGTGATGCCCACAACGAACATGTTCTGGACCATGGCCCCAAGGCGTCCCCGCCCCCTGCCCTCCCAGAGCTCGTTAAAGATCGAAAAGGCAGCACCGAACTCTCCCCCGATCCCGAGTCCGGCCACCACGCGGGTGGCGGTGAAGAGACTGAGGCTGTGCGCTACAGCGCCGGCCACGGTTGCCGCGCCGTACAGAAAGACCGTAAGCAACATGGTCGTCCGTCGCCCGAAACGATCGCCGATGGGGCCGAAGCACAGGCCGCCTACCAGAGAGGCCAGTCCCTGCAAGGTGTTAATGGCGACGATCGTCGGGACTCCGACGTGAAAGTCATGAGAGAGCGTGGGAAAAAAGTATGCCAACAGGGTGAGCTCGGCACCGTCGAACACGGTGGCCAAGAGCGTGAAGAGCAAAAGTCGAGTACGCAGGGACGATGCGCTCCCTGCGCTGGATCCAGATCGATGATCCGCCGTCATACTGAGCGCTCGTGGCCTCCTGTCGATCGTGCGTCCGTGCCCACCCGATCCGAGTAACCATAAAGGGACACCGTCTGCAACTACATACGGCCATTCGGTCGCGGCCTGTTGGTCGGTTGGGCCCGTTGCGGCGCACCATTCGGCCAGACCGCCTGGCCGCTGTGTCGTCACCGTTGCGTGGTTACCCTTGCGCCATGGTGAACGACGACACGGCGATCAGAGGCCGGATGGGTGCAGGGTGGTTACGCTGGCCTGCCGAACGCGGTATTTGGGTGATGGTCGGCATTCCATGGCTCACCGGAACCTTGGGTGTGGGCACGTGGGCACAGATGGGTCCAAGCATGCTCCTGGCAGCCTGCTTGTTCTGCATGACGCTGGCGAGGGAGCCCCTCTCCTGGGCGCTGTGGCGTCGGGTTCACCGCTTTCCTCCACTGCCCGGCTGGCCGACGGGGGTTTTCTGGGGATCTGCCGCGTCCGCCCTGTGCGTACTGTGGTATGTTTGGGCACCCGCGCCCGGTCACCGGGTCGGATTGATCCTCCTCGCGTCAGGCGGTGTATGGGAAGTCGTCATGCGCCTCTGGCGTGCGCGCGCCTGGTGGCCGGGCATGGTTGGCTCGTGCCTGATTGCAGCAGGCGTCTTTTGGGCCGCCGGTCCTGATCTGCCCCTGACCGCAACGCGGTGGGGCATCGCTGCCTCCCTGGCCTATGCGGCCGGCTGTTCCATCGCGGCGATGGGACTGCAGGTGGTTCGTGTCTCTCGGACTGCCGATAGCCTTGGTCCCACTGTCCTCCTGTGGGCGTGGTCGGGGCTTGGTGCCACTCTCCTACTTTTGGTCGGGAGTCGCTCGCATACCCTGGTGGCTTCGATTGCTGTCGCGGGCCTTGGCCTTCTCCATGCCGTGCTTGCCCACCGTCAACCTCGCACGCGGGATTTCCGCCGTTTGGGATGGCGCGAGGCCGTGTGGCTCGCGGTGATCGGTGCGACCCTTTTGCTTCTGGCTGGTGCGGGCTTGGGGTGAGTGCACGCCGGAGCGGTTTTGGCAGAAATGGTATGATAACCGGAAGCGTTGACCCGGTCGGGTTGATCGGAATGCGCCTGCAAGAAACTGCGATCAAAGCGAGGAACGGATCGTTTTGTTACGCGTGGTAAGCGTCTTTGGGACCCGCCCCGAAGCCATCAAAATGGCCCCGGTTATCGGTGCGCTGCAGCGAAGTCCAGGCATTGAGTCGCTGGTCGTTTCCACTGGACAACACAGAGAGCTTGTGCCTCAAGCGTTAAGTGTTTTTGGCCTTCGGGCGGACCGAGACCTGGGAGTCATGACCGTTGCCCAGTCGCCTGAGGAAACCACGGTACGCGTTCTGCAACGGTGCGGTTCCGTTTTCGCCGACTGGCGTCCCGACGTTGTCCTCGTGCATGGAGACACCACCACCACCATGTCCGCAGCCCTTGCTGCTTTCTATGTGAAGGTCCCGGTCGGGCACGTGGAGGCGGGACTGCGTACCTTCGAACGGTACTCCCCCTTCCCGGAGGAGATGAATCGCCGTCTGGCAGACCACATTGCGGAGGTCCATCTTGCCCCCACCGATCTCGCGGCTGCGAATCTGCAGCGTGAGGGAATCGATCCTGCCGGAATCTTTATCACAGGAAATACGGGGATTGACGCCCTGCTCCACGTCGTCGGTACCAAAGGGTGTCCCGACCCCAGCGCGCCGCCATGGATCGTGGTCGAGGCCCACCGGCGCGAGAATCTAGGGGAGCCAATCGCACGGATTGCGAGAGCAGTGCAGCAAATTGTGCGCAATCGTCCGGAGGTCCACGTTCTGTGGTCGGTGCACCCGAACCCTGCGGTTGCCGGCCCCGTGCGGCAGGCGCTGGCGGGGGAGGATCGCGTGACACTCTGTGATCCCCCCGCCTACGATGAGTGGGCGAGGATCCTCGCTCGATCCGTCCTACTCCTCACCGACTCCGGCGGACTGCAGGAGGAGGCTCCCGCCCTGGGTCTGCCGGTTCTTGTGCTGCGCGAGAGCACAGAGCGCCCTGAGGCGGTGCAGTGCGGTGCCACGCGGCTGGTGGGCACCGACCCAACTTCCATCGTGCGCGCAGTGGATGACCTGTTGGATGATCCGGCCGCCTATCGCAGGATGGCAGAGGCAGGGAGCCCGTATGGTGATGGGCACGCGGCCGAGCGCATCGTCCAAGCCTTGCGGTATCGTTTTCTGAACGGCGCAAGGCCCGATCCCTTTGTATCCGAGTGCGTGCTGGGTTGATCGGCGAAATCCTGGGCGCAGCGATCGCGCCGGGGCATTTGCACGGCGCCTGGGCTGCGATGATGGACGCGGTGGAGTCCGTTGGGGTTTCAACTGTTGACCAACTAGATCTACGTCTAACGACAGATGTGGTATACTAAGTGCATGAAGTTACGTACATGGGCGAAGGAGCAGGGCATCCGCTACCAAGCCGCGTGGCGAATGTACCGCGACGGCAAGCTGCCTGTGCCAGTAGAGCAACTACCGACCGGCACGATCATCGTCAAGCCTCCGAGGGAGGAGCCTACCGGGGTGGCGGTTTACGCGCGCGTGTCCTCATTGGACCAGCGTTCGGACCTCGACGGGCAGGTCGCGCGGGTGGTGGAGTTCGTAACACACAAAGGTTGGCCTGTGGTGCGCACGGTAACGGAGGTTGGATCAGGGCTCAATGGGCACCGCCCTAAGCTTATGAAGGTATTGGCGGACCCGTCGCGCCATCGTGGCCGTCGAGCATCGGGATCGGCTCCTGCGGTTTGGTGCCGAATAGGTCGAATCTACGCTTGCCGCGCAGGGTCGGCGCCTTGTCGTGGTCGATCCGGGAGAGACCAAGGACGACCTCGTACAAGACATGATCGACGTGCTGACGAGCATGTGCGCAC
>JAJYVN010000280.1 GCA_021791995.1 Bacillota bacterium | reverse complement strand
GTAAGTTAGCCGCTCTTAATACGACGACGGCAGCGTGGGATCAGGCCGTCTCTTTCTACACCACTATCTTCCTAGAGTACCCTCGAGTCTTTGAGGCACGGACAACGAGAGAGGCACGCAATGGGCCGGATTCAGGCAACACGAGAGAAATTGCATGGACGGAGAAGGTTCCACTGACTTGGGCGGAATCGGTGACGGTACCGACGGCAGCGCACCCCACGATTCCTCCCGAACGTAACCTAGAGGCGGTCTCTGCTGGCTGTCTCACCGACCTGCGACGTGCTGCCATTGCTGCAGCATCCGGTGCCGTACCGTCGTACCGGAGGAACCTTCGGCGTTGGGAGAAAGCCCCCCCAACACAGGGGAGCCGAAGCCGAAACCACCGCAGCCACACCCCCACAGGACGGCGTATGGTGGGATGGCCAAGGTGCATTTGGGTGACGATCGCGATGGTTTCATTCGCCTGAAGGTCAAAGCGGGCGTGGGTTGGCAGTAGCTACAACTACCCTGTCCAGGCTCCTCCTTGTTTGGACGCAATGCTGCGGGAATCGGCCGAGGAGAGAGACCGGATCGGCATTCTGCGTGCCGAGCAAAAGCAGAGGATGGCTGCCGAAGGCCGGAAGGAACGTACCGCCCAGGAGCACAAGGCTCTGCGACCCACGCCAGGGCACTGGGTGGCAGAGTCTCCAACCGCGATCCGGAAGCGTGGCGGTTGGTGGCTGCACGTGCCGTTTGAGAAGCGGGTCGAGATCCGAGGGAAGGCGGCAGGCGAGTCTGACCCTACGGTGGGACCCGTCGACCTCCATGCGGACTCTGCCGTGGCAGCCGTATGGGAAGGGGTGCGCTGCCGAGGCGTCCGAACCATCGGACACGCTCGGGAGAACGCGAAACGGGAGAAGGTGCTGCAGAAAGTCGCCCGTAAGCAGAAACGCTCTGGGCGGCCCGTCCAGGGCGAGCGCAGCCATATGGGTCTTGGGTACATCGCTGCACTCGATTCCGCCGCTGCCTGGCAAGTGGCGGCGGCCATCGTGACGTGGGCTGTTATGGCTGGCCTGCACGTGTTGGTCTTTAAACACCTACGAGCATACCGGCCAGAGCGAGGCGTGTCATGGAGTCGACGCACCAACCGTAAGCGTTCCTACTGGCTTCGTGGCAAGGTGCTGGAGCATGTGCGGCACCTTGCCTTGTGTCATGGAATCCTCGTGGTGGGACGGAACCCTGCCTGGACCAGTGCTGCTTGCCTGCACGGTAGCCGTCTCGGCGCGAGGTTCTCGCCGGATGGACGCGGCGACCCAAGCCGATTCCGGTGTGTGCGTTGCGGCTGGACGGGCGATGCCAACGTCGTGGCGGCCTTGAACCTGAAGCGGAAGTGGGCTCGAACATTGCAGTATCCCACGCAACAGGAAGTCGCCGAAGCAAGACGCGCCCGAAAGCGAAGCGCAGCCGCGAGCCGAGATGGCTCACCAGAGATGGTGGGGGTAACGTCCACCGCACGACGGATGCCCCTCGGGCCTTCTGCCCTTGCGGCCTGCACGGGAAGGCGCAGGCCGCTGTAGTGGGGCTGGTGCTGGTCCTATGTGCGTGCGCAAAGGGCCTCCTGCGAGAGGCATAGGACGACTCCCCATTGCCTGTCGACCCGACGCAAGCGCAGAGGGGTCGGACCTTCTCTGCAAGGGGAACCAAGGGCAACAGGCGCAAGCCGGATTGGGGCGGCACGAACGACATATGGCTTGATGTGTCAGGCAAATCGGGCAGCGGTCGACACGACCACGATCGTCCTGAGCTCACCTGCATCGACACGCTTCATTAAGATCGACGAATTGCCTGCGCGCATCCTTCAAACCGCTGCCCACATCCTTTAGCCGCAGATCGACTCTTCGTCCGGAGGCAATGCAGAAAGGTTCCAGCGCCTGTCGCCGGCGTTCAAGGCCGTTCTTCTGCCCCATGCTGGCTACCCTGCAGTCAGTAGGGATCAGCCGCTGAGCGGGCTTCCTTCCAACTACTTACCAGTAGTCCTCAGAGGTGTAGTAGCGTCGGTTGGTCGGCATCCGCTTGGCTTTGAGAATACCCTTACGTTCCCACCGCTGCAGCGTGCCGGTAGTGCGCGCCATCAACGGTCCGAACTGTTTTGGCTAAAATGCATCTTGTCATAACCGCAGTTTACGATCTTCGTCTACAGTTTTTGGGATCCATTATCCACTCTCTGGTGAGGCGAGCGGGTCTCCCGATGGAGATAGCAACTGACTCAACGTCACGAGTCGCAATCCTTTGGCCCGTATTTCCGCAATAAGGGCTGGCAGGGCCTGAGCAGTCGAAGCGGTCGGATGCATCAGCACAATAGAACCGGGTCCCACCTTCCGCAGCACTCGCTGAAGAATGGTCGCCGGAGCTGGATTTTGCCAATCAATAGTGTCCACGGACCAAAGAATCATCTGATGACCGGCTCGCCGCGAGGCAGCTAATACCGCCTGATTCCACTCACCCTTGTGGGGGGAGAAGTAGGCGGGTTTTTGTCCAGTAAGCTGTTCAATCACCTGGTCGGCATGCGTGATGGACGCATAAGCCTGGGACTCACTGAGGTGCGCCCAGCCGTGATCACGATAGCCGTGGTTGCAAAATTCGAATGGCGTCTCGACCGACCTACTAACAGCGACCATTGTTGCTACGTCCGCTGAGTGCACCTTGGCCCAAGCACCAACCAAGCAGAAGGATGCAGTGGTATCGGTTGTTTGTAAGGTCTGTAGCATCTGGTTCAAGTATTCCTCGCCCCATGCAACATTGATGACGAGAGCCACACTGTACCGAGAGGGGGCCCCCTGATAGATGGGTGCCGCAGGCAGGTCCCCCAGTGTGACTTTTGGTAGGACCACCACGAGCACCGGTTGCACGATCGTACTCGGGCCGGCCGCCCGAATCCTTGCAAGAGTTGCATCAACATCGAGGCGCACACCGTCGATGGCAGGAACCAGGCCCTTGGTGTCTGGATCAACGGACGCGTCTCGTGCAGGGGTATCCATGTCATGGGCAAGCGTCTCCAGAACAACGCGAACCTGCGCGGGCGTTAACCCACCAATTGCCCGGTCAGCGATCGTTACACCGGGAGCGATCGTGGCATCGCTGGGATTCGGTGCGCCGCAAGCTGTTGCAAACGCCAGAACCAAGACCAGGGCCATCATGTGCCGGCGTATAGTGGTCACCCCCGATGGCACATCCGTATGCGGAAGACCACGGGATCAAACCGCCGACCAGACAATGGAGTCGAGCACGTTACAGGATTCCTCCCTCCGAATCATACCGGCCCGATCGTCTCGTGACTCAATGTTCTTGCACTAGGACCAGCCGAATGACTGGTCGCCACGCGGGCTGCAGGCTTGAATTCCTCTCTGCGGCGAAACGCGGAACACCCCCGATCATCACACATCGGAGTGTCTTTCTTCGCCCGGGTCTGCCCACGCAGTGCCGAGTCGGTGGCGTCACCTGCTGCCTGATTTGCTTTACACACCGAGACAATCATTGTTCGTGCCGCCCCAGTCCGGCTTGCGCCGGTTGCCCTTGGTTCCTTCTCCCCTTGCGGAGAAGGAGTCGACCCCTTTGCGCATGAGTCGGGTCGACAGGCTATTGGGAGTCGTCCGATGCCTCTCGCAGGAGGCCCTTTGCGCACTCACCACGGACCAGCACCAGCCCCACCACGGACCAGCGCCTTCCGGCGTTGGCCGCAAGGGCATCCGTCGTGCGTCGGACGTGACCTGAGCCCTCTCGGCTCGCGGCTGCGCCTCCCTTTCGGGCGCGTCTTGCTTCAGCGGCTTGCTGTTGGGTGGGATACCGGAAGGTTCCATCCCACTTCTGCTTCAGGTTCAAGGCCGCCACGACGTTGGCATCGCCCGTTCAGCCACAGTGCACGCACCGGAATCGGCTCGGATAGCCGCACCCATCCGGCGAGAACCTCTCACCAAGATGGCTGCAGTGCGGGCATGCGGCACTGGTCCAGGCAGGGTTCCGTTCGACGACGAGGATGCCATGACACAAGGCAAGGTGCCGAACATGCGCCAGCACCTTGCCGCGCAACCAGTAGGATCGCTTGCGGTTTGTACGCCGACTCC
>JAJYVN010000279.1 GCA_021791995.1 Bacillota bacterium | reverse complement strand
CAGACGGGTCAACTCCTTCTCCGCAAGGGGAGAGGGAACCATGGGCAACCGGCGCAAGCCGGATTGGGGCGGCACGAACAACGGTTGTCGCGGTTTGTCAGGCAAATCGGGCAGCAGTTGACACCACACCACCGCGCTGGCAATAACGGTTAGTCTGGGTACTGTCACTGGAAGTACATCTGCCACCCTCACGTTCACACAGCCACTTCCGTAGTAGCCAGCTTCAAGTAGGCTGAGCAAGCTGGTTGAAGCGATTTAACGGGAAGTTGAGAGGTATCGGCGACCGCCGTGTGGGTTTTGGGTACTCTGTTAGGGCCATGACGCCTTGCAAGTGGATTGAACGATCGGTGCGGCAGCGTGCGCGAATGTGCTCCGTCCCATCTGGGCGCGAGGTTGTCCAGGGGACGGGACAACCTCGCGCAGCTATGATAGCGTCACCTCACCCGGGTGCCTTTCGGAGGCGGGTGGGATGCCAGCCGGCGCGTTGCGCGCGGACCATCACTCGATCATAGAAACGATCGGCGTCCTCGATCCCCGCGCCGTATGTCTGTGGCCCCAGGAGCAACGTTTCCCGACCGGTTTCGGGATTTGTGACGACCTCCGGACCCAGAGGCGCGACCAGGGCGACCTTGACGTCCCGCCATTGTCCCCCGGCGTGGGCCTTGGTCGCATCCATGCCCACCATGAGCACCAAGGGCCCCTGTTCCGCCTCTGGCGTCGGTGGGATCCCCTCCGCCATGGCCTCTTGCATCTCTTGTTCCACGACGGTGCCGATCGCCTCGGTGGCGCGGGCCGCCGTGTGGGCGGTGAGGCACACGCCCAGTGTCTCACGGATCATGGCGGCCGCCCGCTCGAACGACGGGATCTCCGCGCAGGCACCGGTCACCACCCGTGTCAATTCGGGCGAAAGGCAACCCGGCCCGAGATCCAGGATGTGATCCTTGGGGACCGCCCCCTCGCCGCACGTCCGGCACCCGTACTCCGTACGCTGGATCTCCACATCCCCCACCAATCCCACGTACCGACGCGCCTGGCGGTTTCTGACCTCCATCGGCCGTCCACACCGGGTGCAGTCCGGTCGTTCAGCCGCTTGCGCTCCCCACGCCGCCAACCGGTTCACCATGACCGACCCGACCCTGCGCAACATGCCCTGCACGTATCGCTCCGCACTCGCCATGTCCCGGATCTCGTCAGCCATCCGTTCCAGCGACGCCCGGAGGATGTCCCCCACTTCACGGATGACCGCTTCCCGAGACTGTTCGTCGCTGCCTTCCATGTTCACGCTGGTGCCCGAACCCGTTACAATCAACGATGACCCCTCCACTTTCGGCCTGACGGACTACCCAGGCAGGGCGGTCAGGCGCGATGGAGGAGCTTCTCTATCCCGGATCCCAATTCCTGGTTAGCATGCCAAACTATATGGGCACTTGAATGTATGGGGCCCGCAATATCCCACAACTTTGCGGTGCGCCCGATTCCGACGGGATCAGCATCGTTTCTCCCTCCCCGGCGTGTTCGGCACAGCGACTCCACCCACGGTTGCGGAGCCAGCTGGCCCAACCACTGGTGGCCAATGTAATGGTTGTGCGCAAAGGGAACAAAGAAGTGGAGGTACTCGATAGAATACCTCCCATAGACTGCCGGAAGCGTGCCGATTCGGGGGAGGAATCGTCAGTCCTTTGCGTTCTGAACCGCTGCTGCCGCGACGATGCACTCGAGGGCGGAGCTCTGGGTGCTGGCATTGCTGCTTTGGAAGGGGCCCTGCCAGAGCACGCCGAGGGCGGATCCCATCCGATCGTTGGCCCAGATGGAGGCGGCGTTGTTGAGGATGAAGTCCCGATACCTGGACAGCGGAGCCTCCTGATACAGGGTGTGAAGGTTGCGGATGAAGATGCCCTTAAATTGGGTTTGGTCACTGTCGCACGCGTTGCCACACGGTTCGCTCAGGATTCCATCGGTGACGAAGAACCCGAGCGATGCGTCGGCGATGCTCTTCGCTTGGTCGAGATATGCCCGGTCTCCGGTCCCCTGGTAGAGCGCCGTTAAGCCGCCCATCACCACGCCCTGTTCATAGGTCCAGTGAGCCGGTGTGGTGGGGGGCGCCACGCAGGTGGTCCGCGAGGGGTTCTCGTCGACGAGCCCCTGGGCGTTGATGACGCCGTGTCCCTGCATCCATTCCCACTCCCGCTGGGCCCAGTCAAGATAGCTGTCTGGACCGTGATCCCCCGGCGTGCGCAGGTGCAGGTTGGCCGCCAGCCAGAGGAAGAGATCATCCTGGATCCCGCCTTTGGGGGTGTTGCGTGCGAGGTTCCAGTTCATGCCGCCCCCGCAGGTGGTGGTACCCCAGCCCGTCTCCTCGAACGCGAAGATCGTCTTGGCCATGTTCAGGTAGACGGACAGGCCGGTGAGGTCGTACGCGGCGATCCAGGTGGTGCCCCACCAAGCCGTGTCATCGTAATACGTGTCAATAAAGTTAACCCATTTTTGTTGGCCCTGGACGAAGGTGGTGGCGACATCGGAAAGGTAGCTCCGGTCGCCGGTGACCCGCATGTAGTCGATGGTGGCATTGAGCGCCTCGGCGCAGTTCCACCAGCCGATGTTGTTCCAGAGTCCAGTCGAGCTGTCGTAGTCCTGTTGCAGGTTGGTGACCGCGAGCGATGCATAATCAGACCAAGGCGGACCCAGCGTTGGAGTGGTTCCTTCGGCCGACACGGTACCGCAACCCCCGAGCGCCCCGCCGGCCAGGATCAGTCCTGCGGCACCCATCCGACGCAAAACGCCCCGACGATTCGTGGTCCCCACCGGCAACGCGCATTCCTCCCATTGGGACTGTTCCGCATGGGGCGCGGGAACGCCTGCCGTTCGGCAGCAAATTCCCGCAGGCTGGTGCCGTGCTCCCCGATGGGATTGCCATGTGCCGAAGGGGGTTCGGTTCGCATGCGCGTCTATGTGACTCGCCGCTTGCCCGAGGGGTTCCTGCGGAGTCTCGCTGCGGTGGCCGAAATCGGGATGTGGTCAGAGGAGGCGGTGCCCGTTCCGGAGGCGGTTCTGCGGGGGGAGGTGCGTAGGGCAGACGGTCTCTTGGTGATCCTCACCGACCGCGTGGATCGGTCGCTGCTGGATGCTGCGCTGCGGCTTCGTGCGCTCAGTACGATGCCGGTGGCTTTGACCACATCGACGTAGTCGCCTGCCGGGAGCGCGGTATCGCCGTCGGTCATACGCCCGATGTGCTGACCGAGACCACCGCTGACCTGTGCTGGGCCCTGATTCTCGGCACGGCCCGCCGCCTCTACGAGGGCCAACGCGCGGTGGTGGAGGGAACCGTGGGGGAGTTCGGCCCCCTTTTACCTCGCGGGCCACGATGTGCACCACAAGACCATCGGCATCGTGGAACTCGGTTGCATTGGCCAGGCGGTGGCGCGCCGTGCGCAGGGCTTCTCGATGCGCGTCCTGTACACCGGACCGCGGCCCCGGCCCGAGGCCGATCCGCTCCGCGCGGCATACTGCCCGTTGGAGACACTCTTGGCGGAGTCGGACTTTGTGGTGTTGCTCGCCCCGCTCCGCCCTGAGACCCATCACCTCATCGGTCAAACGGAACTGACTCGCATGAAGCCGGATGCCATCCTGATCAATGCGGGGCGCGGTGCGCTCGTCGACGAGGCTGCCCTGGTCGATGTGCTCGCGGGCGAGCGCATCTGGGGGGCGGGCCTCGACGTCTATGAGCGGGAACCGCTTCCGCCGGATCATCCACTCGCGCGACGGGCACGGGTGGTGACGCTGCCACACCTCGGTAGCGCCACGGCGGAGACCCGGCGCGCCATGGCACGGCTTGCCACAGAGAACCTCGCCGCAGCCCTGACTGGAAGACCCATGCGTCACCCGGTGCGAATTTCCGCCCCCGGTCTGCCCGCAGCCCCGGGCAGACTATGGAGGGAGGTGATCGGTGTGTGGCCGTTCCCGCAGGCAAAGGCGAAGCCGAAGCGGCATCTATTTGGTGGTGTCAACTGCTGCCCGATTTGCCTGACAAACCGCGACAACCGTTGTTCGTGCCGCCCCAATCCGGCTTGCGCCGGTTGCCCATGGTTCCCTCTCCCCTTGCGG
>JAJYVN010000278.1 GCA_021791995.1 Bacillota bacterium | reverse complement strand
AACAGAGATGCCCAACCGTTTTGCGGCTTGCCCTGTCGAGAGCATCTGTTCCCTTATCATAGGGTCATCATCCGATCACCGGCGCGTAATGTCAAGCGTCGATGTCTACTCCACCTTGCGCCACGTCTTGGTGCGGTTGCGTGGGCCCTTCTGCTTGCGGGTCAGACTCCGATACGCCCTGGCGAGCCGCTTCTCGTCCTGGCGGAACGAGCATTCATTTCCCCCCTTCTCCCCTGTACGCAGAACGACGGCATCCAGTAACCCGAGGTCCAGGCCAACGGTCGCGTTGACCACAGGCAACAAGCCAACATCCTCCTCGGTCGATAAGGAGACCAAGGAGCGGCAAGCCTGGTCCTTGCTAACCGCGACGCAGGTTGGTTCCGGACCGACGGTCCGCGTCCAACGGATGTTGAGCGGCGCGTTCAGCTGGGCGAGCGTGAGGTTACTGTCCTTCCACCGGAAGTCATCGATGCGGTATGTGGCGCCCTGTCGATCATGCTTCCGCTGAAAGCGAGGGTACTGTGGGCGCGACCCGCGGAGAAATTGAGAAAGGCCGCACTCAGATGCCGCAGGACCTGCTGCCGTGGTACGCAGGTCGCCTCGGCCAGCCAGGACGTCTCCGGGGTCCTCTTCATCCGCACCACGAGCCGATCCGTTTCCGCGTAGTCGATGCGCTCATGGCACCCGAACCACGGCTCGGTGCGCAGGGCAAGCGCCATGATAGACGTAGGGGGACGCAACCGAAGGTCCGCGCGCGTTCCTCGGCCTGGTAGAAACGGTGCTTGTACACGTTGCGCTCTGTATTTTACATGATAGGACACACAACGCGAAAGAATCAGCCAAGCGACTTATCCCCATGCCTGAAGCCAGGGGCTTGCGCTGCGTCTATTCGGTCAGCCCTTGGGCCGGAAGGCGAGGGCGACCAACGATCCAAAGAGCACCGCCATGGTGATCCCCGCCGCCGAGGCCGTTAATCCCCCGGTCATGAGTCCGATGGGGCCAAGCTTATGGAGTTCTTGAAAGATTCCCTGCACCAGGACGTTGCCAAAACCAGACAGCGGCACCGAGGCACCCGCTCCCGCCAGTTTAACAAGCGGTTGATACAATCCGAACGCACTCGCGATGATGCCGAGAACCACAAAGAGCACCATGGTCTCTGCCGCAGTAAGCGGAGTCAGATCCAAGACGAGTTGTGCCACCGTGCACAGCGCTCCACCGATGAGAAAGGCCCACACATACTCCATGCTATGCTCCCCCCTTCGGCAGGTCGGGTCGGCAGACGGAAATGGCGTGCGCCACGGCGGGAATGCTTTCGCGCTGCTGGTAGGTTGTGGGGCTGTGCAGAGCCCCAGTTCCGACCAGGCATACGGCGGACCAGTCCTGTGTCAGGCGAGGAAGGACCGACGAGCCAAAGACCAACGCGGAGCAGGCGGTTCCAGACCCGCCCGCGTGGACGTCCTGGTGCCCGGGATCATAGAGTTCGATGCCGCAATCGTGCAGCCGCACATCGATCCCCCGATCGCGCAGCAGCTCCTCGCAGATGGGTACCCCGACGCGCCCGAGGTCTCCGGTGTACAGCGCACCATACTCCCCCGGCTGGCGCCCCATGTCCTCCAGGTGTGCGGTGAGCGTGTCGGCAGCGGCAGGCGCCATCGCCGATCCCATATCGAACGGATCGGTTATGCGGTAGTCGATCACACGCCCGGGCGTGAAGCCCTCGATGCGTGCCAACGGGTGCTCTCCCGCTCCCGCACGGACCGCAAAGGCTGCGGCGCCTGTCGCCGTCCACTGGGCGCAGGGCGGCCTCTGGTTGCCTAGTTCGGTGGGAAACCGATACTGACGTTCGACGACGTGGTGGTGGCTTGTAACTGCTACGCAGATCAAGTGCGCATACCCACCATCGCAGAGAAGCGCGGCCAGTCCGAGTGCTTCCACGAAGGTGGCGCACGCTGTGAAGGTCCCCAGAAACGGGATGTCCAGTTCGCGTGCGGCAAAGGTGCTGGCCGTGATCTGATTCGTGAGGTCGCCCGCCAGCATCAGATCGAAATCGGTAATCGCGACACCCAATCGCTGGGCGAGCAATCCGACCGCCCTTTGCCCCATACGCCATTCCGCGCGCTCCCACGAGCGCTCTCCCAATAGGTCATCCCGCAATGGAACATCAAACGCCGCTCCCAATGGCCCCCGAACCTCCGTAGGACCGGCCACGGTCACGGCGGCGGAGATCCAAGCCTCCGCGACCCGCATGGTTCGGCCACGCCTCCCCTCAGTGTGGCTCGCGATTGCCACGCCTTCCCCCATCTGGCTCCCTCCGCTCAGCCGGTTCCGCCGGGTATGGGAATGCGCAGCACCAGGTAGATGATGCCCACGACGATACTGCCCAAAATCCCATACACCAGCACAGGCCCGGCAATGGTGAAGATCTTTGCGCCGACTCCCAGGATCCATCCTTCCCTCCGGTACTCGAGGGCGGCCGAAGTCACCGCGTTTGCGAATCCCGAGATGGGAAGAGCTGCCCCCATGCCACCAATGCGCACAATCTCGTCATAAATACCGAGGCCGGTCAGAAGCGCCCCCAAGAGCACGATGACAACGGCGGTATACGCACCCGCCTTCTCCAAGGGTGCGCCACGGCCGAGAAAGAAGTCCATAAAGATCTGACCGATGGCCGTCAACGAGCCGCCAACCACGAAGGCCAAGAGTAGATTGCGCACCACGGGCGCCTTGGGGATGTGCCGCGCGCGAATGCGCTGGTACCAACTCCGCTGCTGCTGATCCGCCAACATCGTTGATCCCCCTCAACCGCGCCGGTTGTTGTCCACGGCAAAGGCGAGTTTGACGTTCGCCCGAAAGTCGACGAGTTGACCCCCTTCGACCGTCGCCGTCATGTTCGTAACCTCCATGCCAGTAATATGGTCCACCGTTTGCGCAGCGACGCGCAGGGCGTCCTCCACAGCGGCTTGCCACGACTCCCTGGATTCACCGACTAGGTCTAACACCTTAATGACCATCGCCCAGCCCCCTCCGCATGCATGCAACGAGGGATATCATCCATCGGGTGGGGCGGCGCTATGCAGGCGGCTCGCCGTGCCACATGCGGCGAAGGGAATCGAGCGCCCGGCGTTCAATGCGTGAAATCTGCGGTTGGGAAAGCCCGATGGCCTCCGCCGCCTCGTTCTGCGAGCGATCCAGGAAGTAGCGGAGAAGAAGCACTTGACGCTCACGGCGCGGCAACTGGCGGACCAACGCACGCAGCAGGGCGTGGTCCATCTCCCCGCTCGGACCCGCGAGGCGTTCCAAGAGAGGCACCGAATCGGGGCCGCTGCCCGGGTCGTCCAGTGACAGTGGGGTGCGCGCCGCCTCCATGGCCAAGATCAGTTCGGCCGTGGAAACGCCTACCGCTTGTGCGATGGCTGACGCCGATGGCTCGGTGCCGAAGGAAGCGACAAATCGATCCCGCGCCTCGGCCGCGCGCCGCACCGTCTGGTAGGTGCTTCGTCCCGCAGACGTTTGCGCGTTGTCACGGAGGTAGCGCTGCACCTCTCCAAGGATCAGCGGCACCGCGTACGTGGAGAACTGGGTGCCACGATCGGGGTCAAAACGGTCCACTGCCTTGACGAGACCAAGGCACCCCACCTGAAAGAGATCTTCCATATCCTTCCGTACGCCCCGGTAACGCCGCAAGACATGGTGTACTAAGTTGAGATTAGCCCCCACTAGGCGCTGCCGTGCGTCCCGGTCTCCCGCTTGGGCGCGACGGAGTTCACGGCGGAACGTCGACGCCGAAGTCGCACGGATCCGAGCGCGACAACCGCGCGGCGACCAATGAACCAAGTGCATCCGGCGTGGAGAGCGCTTGCGCGCGTGCACGGTCACTCCCCCGTTGGCGCCGCGAGGGCGTGCGGTGTCTTGGTCATACGCACGAGCGTGCCCGTCCCCTGGGTGGAGGATACATCTAGATGGTCTGTAAACTGTTCCATGAAGCTGAAGCCCATACCGATGTGATCCGGATCCGCCGACGTGGTGAAGGCAGGAGTGCGGGCACGGGCCACATCCGGAATGCCACAACCCCAATCCTGTACCTCGACGATGAGGGCTGTGT
>JAJYVN010000277.1 GCA_021791995.1 Bacillota bacterium | reverse complement strand
AAAAACGGATGCTGCCTAGCACCACAATTTTGGGATGCACCCCGAACCAGGAGCCAATCGGTTTTGGCGTCGCTCACGCGTTCGCGGCGCTCGAACCCACGCCTCCGTGCGCACGCCGCGTGCCTCGACGGCCCATACGGGACGCAGCCCAAGGTCCGCGCGACCTCGCGTGCTTAGTTCTCGACCGGGTCGAAGCGATGCCTGTACGTCCTTCGTTCCATGGCTTCCATCTACACAAACCCAACAGAGCCAACGCGAATCGGCGCTGCTCATCCCGTGACTCATGCCAAGCGATTGCGCCGCGCTGTCGGTCAGTGACGGCTTGCGGGCGGGCGCTCGGCGACCCACACGTCCACCTCTCCCGGCTCACCACCTCGGAGGAAACGCACACGCACCGGCCTTCCTGGTGCAATGAGGGCAAGCGCCCGGCGCACGGCACTCGGCGTCTTGGTAGGGCGACCATCAATGGAAACGATCAGATCGAAGGTCCGTAATCCAGCCCGGTCGGCCGGGCTCCCCTCGTAAACGCCGGTGACCACGACCCCACTATCGGTCTCGAGCGCGAAGAGACGAACCCAGCGATCCGGCACGGTCTCGGGCTGTCCCTCGATGCCAAGCCACGGATGGCTGGCTCGCCCGCGGTCGCGCAGTTGTTCGCCCACCGCCACCACTGTATTGGCCGGGATGGCAAACCCGAGTCCTTGGGTCCCCTCCAGCATGGCCGTGGTAATACCAACAATGCCACCATCCAGCAACGCCAACGGACCGCCGCTGTTCCCAGGATTGATCGCGGCGTCCGTTTGCAGCATACCGTCCAAGACTTCCCCCGCCGGCCCTGGAAGGATCCGCTCCACAGCGCTGATCACCCCCAACGTCACGCTCCAGCGGAGCCCATAGGGATTTCCAACCGCAATCACAACCGCACCCGGTCGCAGCAGGTCCGAATCAGCAAACGCTGCGGGCCGCAACTCCTCAACGCGCGCCACCCGCACAACCGCGAGATCAAAGGCAACGTCCGCGCCGACCACCTCGCCCACTTGCCTCCGGCCATCGGCAAAGTTGACATCGACGTGGCGGGAACCACCGACCACGTGCGCGTTGGTGACCAGGTGCCCGGTCGCATCCCAAACCACTCCGGAGCCCGTTCCGGCAGGATGTCCAGACGCTGGGCTGTGCGCCACAATCTGCACCACTGATGGTCCGACGGTCTCTGCCG
Organism: Bacillota bacterium; assembly: GCA_021791995.1. Lineage (GTDB taxonomy): Bacteria > Bacillota > Sulfobacillia > RBS10-35 > JAJYVN01 > JAJYVN01. The sequence continues at coordinate 2,894 of JAJYVN010000277.1, read as the reverse complement.
CAGTACTGATGGCATTACTGAACGGATCCAGCGCCGCCCCCATTGCCCGCACCCCCCTGACCTTAGTTGACCTTCAGTGCATCTTAAAGCACGCCAAAGGAGCTGTCAATCGTGGACCATCCGATTTCCGCTTGTGCCATTGGCTTTCCGGCCTCGGCGTAATAAGATGCGCAAAAAGGGGGTACCGTGTTGGCACAGACGATGTTCGATAAGATCTGGGACAACCATGTCGTTGCTTCCGCAGACAGAGGCCCCTCCCTGCTGTATATCGACCTCCACCTCGTTCATGAAGTCACTTCGCCCCAGGCCTTCGATGGGTTACGCGCCAATGGACGGACGGTCCGTCGACCGGATAAAACGTTTGCTACGATGGATCACAACATCCCAACGCTGGGTCGTAACCTACCGATCGCTGATGCCATCTCCGCGCGTCAGGTGGAGACACTAGCCAAGAACGCGGCAGAGTTTGGCATCGAGTTGTATGACCTATCGAGCCCTCAGCAGGGCATCGTTCATGTCATCGGCCCGGAGCTCGGATTGACGCAGCCGGGTAAAACCATCGTCTGCGGTGACAGCCACACCAGCACACACGGTGCCCTGGGTGCCCTAGCATTTGGCATTGGCACCAGCGAAGTGGAACACGTCCTCGCCACGCAGTGTCTGTGGCAAAACAAGCCACACACCATGGCCATCCGCGTCGATGGACGGATCCCGGCAGGTGTAACGGCCAAGGACCTGATCCTCCACATCATCGGAACGATTGGCACCGCAGGTGCGACGGGCTACGTCATTGAGTACTGTGGCGAGGCGGTGCGTTCTCTCTCAATGGAAGGTCGCATGACCGTCTGCAACATGTCCATTGAGGCTGGTGCCCGCGCGGGAATGGTTGCGCCGGACGAACGCACCTTTGCTTATCTTGAGGCACGCCCCCAAGCCCCCCGCGGACGGGAGTGGGAGCGGGCATTGGCCGCATGGCAACTGCTACCAAGTGATCCGGATGCGGTCTTTGATCGCACAGTCACGATGGATGCGAGTACGCTGGCCCCCCAGGTCAGTTGGGGCACAAGCCCCGGTATGGTCATCGGCGTAGATGGTCGCGTGCCGGATCCGGAGACCTTCCCCAACGAAGATGATCGTCACGCGGCTGAGCATGCCCTCGAATACATGGGCCTGGAGCCTGGGACCCCCATTCAGGACCTGCGCCTGGACCGTGTCTTCATCGGATCCTGTACCAATGGGCGCATTGAGGACCTGCGCGCAGCGGCTGCCGTCATCCGTGGTCGGCACGTGAGTAAGCATGTGCAGGCAATGGTCGTCCCAGGGAGTCAGAGCGTAAAACATCAGGCCGAGGAGGAGGGTATCGACCGGATCTTCCGCGAGGCGGGATTCGAGTGGCGCGACTCTGGCTGTAGCATGTGCCTTGGCATGAACCCCGACATTCTGCAACCGGGCGAGCGTTGCGCCAGCACGAGCAACCGCAATTTTGAAGGGCGCCAAGGCCGTGGCGGCCGCACCCACCTGGTGAGCCCGACCATGGCCGCTGCCGCTGCGATCGAGGGACATTTCGTGGACATTCGCACCTGGGACGAAGCCGCCGAAAGCGCCTAGGGCGAAGGAAGGTGAAAGTTTGGGAGAAACGGACGTTCAGCACACGGTCATCGCCGAGTTCACCCACCAAGCGGACGCCTTCAGCCGCGCGGCCGTGTATGCGTTGACCGAAACCCTGACTCAGTTGGTCGGTCGACTGCCCGTGACTGGTGGAAGTCGGTGGTTGGACGTCGCTTGTGGAACAGGCGCGGTGGCACGCGCCATTGCCCAGCACGGAGGCAGCGCCGTGGGCGTCGATGTCACCCCGGCAATGCTCCGCAAGGCCGAAGAGCAATCCAGGGGGCTTGCGGGTGTCCACTTCTGGAGAGCGGATGCGACTGACCTCCCATTCGTGGATGGCCTCTTCGACGGAGCGGTGTCTCGCTTTGCTCTGCACCACATTCCGGCTCCCGCCCGTGTCCTTGGGGAGATGGCCCGCGTCGTGCGGAGGGGTGGGTCGGTGGCCGCCGCCGACCATCTAACCTCCGACGATGCCATCGTGGCGAGTTGGCACCACGACATCGAGCGGCTGCGCGACCCCTCCCACTGGCATTCGCAGAGCCCTAGCCAGTTCTTCGCCCTGGGAGACCCGTTCGGGCTACGCTTGATACAACGAGAACTTGTCCCTTTCAACATGGACTTCGAAGAGTGGCTGACCCGAGGATCGGGCAGCTCATCCCAGCGAACGTTGATTGAGCAGTTGATCGCAGAGGCACCAACGGGCGCCAGTGAGGTCTTTGGGCGGCACGGAGCAAGGCTGCATTTCCTCCTTGGCATCGCCGTCTGGGAGCGGGTAGTTTAGCGAGAAGGGGGCCCATTCAGCATGGAGCCGTTTCGCGTCCACACCGGGCGTGTCGCGACATTGAATCGAGCGAACGTGGACACCGATCAGATCATCCCCAAGCAGTTTCTCAAGCGCATTGAACGCACCGGGTATGGACCAGTTCTCTTCTATGACTGGCGATATGAGGGTGACGGGCTAACCCCCCGCCGAGACTTCGAACTCAATCGCCCGGAGGCAAAGGGCGCAAGCATCCTGCTCACTGGCCCCAACTTCGGCTGTGGCAGCTCGCGGGAGCATGCTCCGTGGGCGCTCCGCGACTATGGCTTTCGGGCCATCATCGCCCCCTCGTACGCGGATATCTTCTTCAATAACTGCCTGCAGAACGGGCTTCTCCCGGTGGTCTTGCCGCATGAAGCGATCACGGACCTATTTGCGCGCGCGGCAGCGACCCCGGAGGGATACGACCTCACCATCGACCTGGAACAAACGGTTGTCCGTGAACCACACGGAAGCGGACGGTGGT